>CANBRV010000001.1 GCA_947372005.1 Comamonadaceae bacterium
GTGAAGGCAAGTCACATTCTGCTGCGCTTTGAGAAGCCCGAGCCTGCTGCTTTGCTAGCCGCGAGCGGTGCATTAGTGCCAGAGATTGACTTGGCTATGGCGTGGGAATTTGCGCCCGAAGATGAGTTTGGTTTTGCCGAGGTGGCGCGAGATTACTACTCTAACCAAGCGACGCTTGCAGAGCAAGCTGCCATGTTGTTTGCCCTGCACGGCGCGCCGCATTACTTTAGACGTGGCGGTACAAAAGGGCGTTTTAAAAAAGCCGATGCGGCCACGCTGGCTTTGGCATTGAATGCCATCGAAAAAAAGAAAGAGTTACTCGCACAAATCGATGCATGGGCACTAGAGCTGACGGCCGGGCGTTGCCCCGACTCGATCAAAACGCAGCTCTACAAAATCTTATTCAAACCAGATAAAAACGCAGCCGAATACAAGGCCGTTGTGCAGGCTGCTCGAAGCACGCAAACGCCGCCGCTTGTGCTTTTGCAAGCGGCAGGCGCGATTAGCAGCGCCTATCAATTCCATTGGCAGCGATTCTTGTTTGAGGCATTGGCTGTAGGCCAATTGAGCAAAGGCTCGCCAGAGGTGTCGTCTCGCAAGCCAGATACAGCAATGCTTGCCAAGATGCCGCTTGCGCCAGTCCGAGCCTTCTCAATTGATGACTCGGCGACCACCGAGATTGATGATGCGCTTTCGGTACAAGGCTTTGGCACGGCTGAGGTCGTTTTGGGGATTCATATTGCCGCGCCAAGTCTTGGTATATCGGTGGATGACGCCGTGGACAAGCTGGCTCGCTCGCGGCTATCGACCATTTACATGCCAGGCCAAAAAATCACGATGCTGCCAGATGCTTTGGTGCAGCCGTTCACCTTGCAAGCAAGCGCTAACTTGGAAGATGCTCGGCCGGCAGTATCGCTGTATGTGACATACGACGCGGCGACGCTCGCGGTCAAAAATTTCGAGACCAAAATTGAGCGCGTGCCTGTTGTTGCCAATTTACGCTACGACCAAATTGACCACATCGTGACCGCCGATTGGCTTGGTAACCCAGCGATGACGGCCACCGATACCCCGTCCGAGGTGACCCAATTGCGTCCAGAGCTGTCATGGTTATTTGTGCTTGCTCAAACCTTGAAGGCGCAGCGCGAATTGGTACGCGGCAAACCGGAAACTTTTAATCGCCCCGATTACAGCTTCAAGCTGGACAAGCCTGAAGGCGCGGATATTCAAGGTGACGAGCGTGTAGAAATCGTCCCTCGCGTGCGCGGCGCACCGCTTGATCTCATCGTGGCGGAAGCCATGATTGTGGCAAATAGCACATGGGGCGCATGGCTTGCTACGCTTGGCGTACCAGCCATTTATCGCTCGCAAGCATCGCTGGGCTTCGGTGTCAAGGTTCGTATGGGTACCAAAGCTTTGCCTCACGCGGGTATTGGTGTACCTGCGTATGCGTGGAGCACCTCACCGCTGCGCCGTTACACCGACCTCGTGAACCAGTGGCAAATTATTGCTGCCGCCCAGCACGGCGCAACTGCCGCGCTGGCGGCGCCCTTTAAACCTAAAGATGCCGCGTTGTTTGCCATCATTGCCAGCTTTGACGATACGTACAGCAACTACAACCAATTTCAAAATACCATGGAGCGCTATTGGACGCTCCAATATGTTCAGCAACGCGCTATCACTGAGCTCACGGCCGTGGTGATGAAAGAAGGCTTGGCTCGCGCCGATGACTTGCCCTTGGTGCTGCCTGTGCTGGGCGCAAAAGAGCTGCCACGCGGGGCGCATATCCGTGTAAGGCTAGGCGAGATCGATTTCATTGGCTTAGAGCTTGCGGGTACGCTGATCGAACGATTGGATGTTGATGTGCGAGATCCAGATGCCAAACCAGTCATGGAGGAAGACGGTGAGGATGAAGCGCCACTGGCGACTGTGTCAATAGTTATGGATGTGAACGAAGAGCAAGCGCCTTGAAATATTTGAAGCGACTCTCCACTTTGCAAATTGCCATCTTGGTGTCGGCCTTGATTCATGTGCTGCTCATCACCGTGCGGTTTGTCAATCCGGAAGGCTTTAATCGCGTGTTTAAAGATACGCCGCTCGAGGTCATTTTGGTCAACGCCAAAACAAGCGAAAAACTGGATGATTTAAAGGCACAAGCGCAGGCTATTGCGCAGTACCGATTAAACGGCGGAGGTGAGGCAGCTAAAGGGCTGGCGGGTAGTCCTATGCCTACCAGTCAAATCACAGATATGGGGGTTGCCGCCGATGAAGCCCAGGCACAGGTCGAGCAATTACAAGCGCAGCAAATGCGTATGCTGGCGGAGATTAAAGAACAAGTCGCTCGGCTACCTAAACCTGATCCCAAAGTGGTGAAGACGACTGACCAAGCGGAGCAAGAAAAGAAACGTCGGCAGCTGCTCAAGTTATTGGCAGCGATTGAGAAACGCATCAACGAAGAAAACGCGAAACCCAAAAAACGATACATCAGTCCTGCCACGCGGCAAGAGGCTTATGCGCTTTACTATGACGATTTGCGTCGCAAGATTGAGCGTGTGGGAACCGATAACTTTCCAACAGCTGCTGGGCGCAAGCTGTACGGAGAGCTCACTATGCTCATGACGGTGAACTACGATGGTCAGATTTTGAGTACGGAGATTGTGAACGGCGGCTCGGGCGACAAGCAGCTGGATCGGCGTGCCCAAGCGATTGCCCGCCAGGCCTCACCGTTTGGCTCTTTCACGCAGGCGATGCGCCGCACGGCTGATCAATTGGTGGTGGTGTCACGGTTTCAGTTTACGAAGGAACAAGTGTTAGAGACAACACTTGCTGCGCAATGATAAAAAAATTGCTCATCCGCTTGAGTGTTTTGATTTTGCTGGGCGTGCTGGCGTTGCAAGTTTTTTTTCTAGCGCGTATCTTGATGATGCGCTGGATAGCGCCCGAATCGACGAGCTTTGAGCGCAGCAGCGCTTATCAAATAGCAACTACAAAACCACAACCTTGGACATTTGGTTGGCGGCAAACGTGGGTGCCTTACGAGCAAATTAGCAAGAACCTCAAGCGCGCCATCATTGCCTCTGAAGATGCCAGCTTTACTGACCACGACGGCGTGGACTGGGCAGCCATCGAAAAAGCGTGGGATAAAAATAAAAAAGCGGAAAAGCTAGCCGAAAAAAATAAGCCTAAATTCAGCTTGTTTGGCAAGAAGCCAGCGGCTAAGCCTGCACAAGCCGCACAAACAAAGCCTCCTAAGACAGTAGGCGGCTCTACCATTACGCAGCAACTGGCTAAAAACCTATTTTTAAGCGGCGAGCGAACCTATCTGCGTAAGGCGCAGGAATACGTATTGGTTGTCATGCTGGAGGCACTGCTCTCCAAAGAGCGTATCTTTGAAATTTACCTTAACCATGTCGAGTGGGGTGAGGGCGTATTTGGCGCTGAAGCCGCGTCGCAGTACTACTTTCACAAAAGTGCAGCTAAGCTAGACGCATATCAGGCATCGCTTTTGGCCGTGATGCTGCCGCGTCCTAAATATTTCGAACGCCGTATCCATACGTCTGAGTATTTACAAAACCAAGCAGGTACAGTGCAAGCCCGCATGGGTGGCGTGGATATCCCTTAAAAAATTTATGAACATCATTCCAGACCCGTGGTTTTACGCTGCCGCCATTCCAGCGGCTATTTTGATGGGGCTTGGCAAGAGCGGCTTTGGCGGCGGACTTGGCTCTTTGGCTGTGCCGTTTATGGCGCTCACTATTACGGTGCCGCAAGCTGCCGCCATCATGATGCCACTGCTCCTTTTGGCTGACGTGATTGGTTTGCGTGTTTTTAGACGTGAGTACGATAAAAAATTACTGCGCTTTATGCTGCCCTTTGGATTGCTTGGCATTGCCATTGGCACATTTCTATTTAAGCTCTTATCAAAAAATATGGTGGCTGGCTGCGTAGGCGCTTTTACGTTGTTATTTTTGGCGCAGCAGTTGTTGATAAAGCCGAAGGTGGGCGGTGCGCCGCCTCCGCGCTGGTTGGGCGCGATTTTGATCACAACCTCAGGTTTTACTAGCTTTATTTCTCATGCAGGAGCGCCGCCGTTTAATGCTTACGCCATCCCGCTCAAATTGAAGCCTGTGATCTTTGCTGCGACGGCTTCATACTTTTTCTTCTTTATCAATTTTGCTAAATGGGTGCCTTACGCCTACCTAGGTTTGTTAGATATGCAAAATTTTTGGACCTCTATGGTGTTGATGCCGTTTGCTGGTCTTGGTGTTTGGATTGGTCAACATGTGGCACGCAAAATTAATACGGTGATGTTCTATCGATTGGTTTACTTAGGTATGTTTTTGAGCGGTAGCAAGCTTTTGTGGGATGCGTTTTAAGCTGACAATGCAAGAGTCATGATTGAGCTGAGCTACCTCCAACAAAATTACGAAGTACTAGCGAATACCTTCGCACAAAACCCATCGGCCTTTGCTATAGGGTTTTTTGCGGTGTACGTGCTCGTGACGGCGTTGTCACTTCCGCTTGCCACGCTGCTTACGCTCTTGGCTGGCGCTTTGTTTGGTTTCTTACCAGGCATGCTGTTGGTGTCATTTGCGTCGGCCATTGGTGCAACAGCTGCGATGCTAATTGCGCGTTTTGTTTTTTCGCGTTTGATTTTGCAAAGATTTGGCTCTTACCTAGAGACGATTAATCAAGGCATAGAAAAAGACGGTGCGTTTTATTTATTTGCCCTGCGGCTGACACCTGTTGCCCCGTTTTTTATAGTCAATCTGTTGATGGGGTTGACGAAGATTCACGCCTTCACTTTTTATTGGGTCAGTCAGATCGGCATGCTTGCTCTCAGCGCTGTGTATGTCAATGCTGGCACTCAGCTGAAGACGTTGACATCGCTGTCAGGCATCGCTAGCCCCATGCTTTTAGGCTCATTGGCGCTGGCTGGCATTGCACCGTTGTTGCTTAAAAAAATGATGGCCTGGATGATGGCTGCACGAGCTAAGGCCAATATCTATAAGCCTTGGCAAGAGGCGCGCCCTAGATCTTTTGACCGCAACTTGATTGTGATTGGCGGCGGTGCTGGCGGTCTTGTGTCTGCCTATATTGCCGCCGCAGTTAAAGCCAAAGTGACGCTGATTGAGGCGCACAAAATGGGTGGCGATTGTTTGAACTACGGCTGCGTGCCTAGCAAGGCGCTCATTAAAAGCGCCAAGGTCGCGCATCAAATGCGCCACGCGTCTCGCTATGGTTTGCAAAATACGGAGACAGCGCTTAGCTTCAAAGCAGTGATGGCGCGTGTACATCGTGTGATTGCCGAGATTGAACCGCACGACAGCATTGAACGCTACACAAACTTGGGTGTAGAGGTGTTGCAAGGCTACGCAAAAATAGTGAATCCGTGGACGGTTGAGGTCGCACTAAGCAACGGAGGCAAGCAAACATTGACGGCACGTTCAATTGTGATTGCCACGGGGGCATCCCCTTTTGTACCGCCGCTTGCAGGCATAGAAGCTTCAGGGTATTTGACCAGCGATACGTTGTGGGATGCGTTTGCGAAACTGGACGCAATCCCCAAGCGAATCACGATTCTTGGTGGTGGTCCGATCGGGTGCGAGCTCGCGCAAGCCTTGCAGCGCTTGGGCGCCACTGTGACACTCATCGAGCAAGGGGACCGCTTGTTAATCCGCGAGGACGCGGATGTGTCTAACTTTGCAAAGGCGGCGTTAGAAGCGGACGGCGTGCGTGTACTCACCAATCACACCATTGATCTTGGTCACCCAGACTATGACGCGCTCATCGTCGCAGTGGGTCGCTCGGCAAGACTGGACGGCTATGGCTTAGAGGCGCTTGGCATACCTGTCCACAAGACAATTGAAACGAATGAGTACTTGCAAACCATCTACCCCAATATTTATGCCGCAGGCGATGTGGCGGGGCCATATCAGTTTACCCACGTGGCTGCACATCAGGCTTGGTACGCGGCAGTCAATAGCTTGTTTGGCGGCTTCAAAAAGTTCAAAGTTGATTACTCGGTTATTCCAAGCGCTACGTTTATTGACCCCGAGATTGCACGCGTGGGTTTGAGTGAGCAGGACGCAAAGGCGCAAGGCGTGGCTTACGAAGTCACCAAATATGGCATAGATGATTTAGATCGCGCGATTGCTGATAGCGCTGCCGAGGGCTTTGTCAAAGTGCTCACGGCGCCTGGTAAAGACAAAATTTTGGGCGTGACGATTGTGGGCAGCAACGCCGCAGAGTTACTCGCCGAATACGTGCTGGCCATGAAGTATGGCCTCGGTTTAAACAAAATTTTAGGCACGATTCACACCTACCCCACCTTCTCAGAAGCCAATAAATACGCGGCTGGCGAGTGGAAGCGGACGCATCAACCGACTCGCCTTTTAGCGTGGGTTAAACGCTTTCACGATTGGCGGCGGGGTTAGCCTAAGATGCGCCGAATCCAGTAACTCAGCGCATCCACCAGCACAACGAGTGCGAGCATTGCCAAGAGCACCGAGCTGGTCTCTGCCATTTGAAACAGGCTCATGTGGAACGACAGCATCGCGCCTAGCCCCCCTGCGCCGACTACGCCCAGCACAGCGGCTGCGCGGATATTGTTTTCCCAGCGGTAGAGCGTGTAGCTAATGAGCTGAGGCATGATTTGCGGCAGCGTAGCGTAGAAAAAAATCTTGAGTTCGCCGACGCCACTCGTCCGCAAAGCCATAGCGGGTGAGCCCTCCGCGTTTTCTATTGCCTCAGCAAACAAGCGCCCGAGCACGCCACTGGTATGTAGCGCCAGCGCCAACGTGCCCGCCATGGGCCCTAGTCCCGCTGCAATCAAAAGCAAGGTTGCCCATATCAATTCGGGAATGCTACGCAGCGCATTGAGCACCGCACGTGTGATGGTGCGAACTGCACCTCGGCCACTGGCAGGAAGTGCCAGCAACAGTCCGAGCACCACCGCAAGTAAGGTACCAAGTGCCGACATGGCGAGTGTCTCTAGAGTTGCCCACGACAGCTTGCTTAAAAAAGAACCTTCAAAATTTGGCGTTAGCAGTTCAGCGACAAAGCGCCCCATTTTTTGCATGGCATCGACTGACAAGAACTTGCCCCACTGTAAATCTAGCGACCAAAAGCTAGCGATAGTGAGTAGCGCAATGAAGAGGACATACCAGCATGCTTTGCAGCGTGCACTCCAAAGCGGTGGAGGTAACTGAGCAGGCAATTGAGCAGCTAAGCGCTTGCGGGTCATGTCTGGTGTAGCTTTCAAGACAGCCCCTCCCGAAAGCGGCTACTGGCGCGGTCTGCCAGCCACACTAAAAGCATAAATATGAGCAACATCGTGCTGACTTCAGAGCCATTAAACATCTTCATCGAGGCATCCATTTGTTGCCCAAGTCCGCCCGCGCCCACAAAGCCCAGCACAGCGGACGAACGAATCGCGCACTCCCAGCGGTAAACGGTGTAGCTCGTCAGTTCCGCCGCGCTTTGCGGGAGTAAGCCATAAAAAAATGCTTGCAAGCGACCTGTGCCATTGCGTAGCAAGCTGTGCGTGACGGTAGGATCGCTGGATTCCAAAATCTCGCCGTAAACCTTGCCCAGCATGCCCGTATAAGTGAGCGCAATTGCCAGCACGCCAGCCGTGGGCCCTAGCCCGACGACACGAACAAAGATCAGCGCCCAAATGAGTTCGGGCACGCTACGCAGCACAATCAGTAGCCAGCGTGTCGCAGTGCGAATCGCGCCTGAGCCAATTCCCATATGGCCTGCAAGCCCGCTGACGGATAGCACGCGTGCCGTAATGAGTGAAAGCGGAATTGCAACAATGAGCGCGAGCGCAATGCCCGCCGTTGCCATGGCGACCGTGCGCCAAGTCTCGCGTGCCACCATCAGCAAAAACTCAGGCTCTAATTTGGGTGGAAAAAAATCAGCTAAAAATTTGAGCGTGGGTTTCAAGCTCTCTGCGGAAAACAGCGTCCAAATTTTGAATTCCGTTAGCACCAGCATCGGCCACAGCAGCACGGCGGCGACGGCGATCCAAAAGACGCGACCCAAAAAAGCAGGATCACGCACTGGCGCGTGAGCAGGATCACGGAGGGCCTTAGGTAAGCTCATCGAGATGCTGGGCATACAAATCTTGGAGCCGCTCGGGCGTGACCTGGCTTGTCGGCAAATCAAACGCCAGCTCGCCATTCTTCAATCCGATGATGCGCGGAAAATGCGCAAGCGCCATCTGCACGTGATGTAGTGTTGCGACCAGTGTCACGCCGCGCGCCCTTGCGTTGCCTGTCAAAGTCTCGATGGCTTGAACAGCACGCGCTGGGTCAAGTGCAGACAGCGGCTCGTCAATTAACCACAGCTTGCTATCAGATACCAATCCTCTTGCAAGCCCCACCCGCTGGCGTTCACCGCCCGATAGTCTATCCACGCGCTCAAACAATTTATCGGCTAAATCAAATTGCGCTAGCGCCTGCTGCGCCGTTGGAATATCGACTGGATAAAACAAACTGCGGAGGCTCGTCCAAAACCCCATGCGCGGCAATTGCCCCGCCAGCACGCTGGTGACGACGCGCTGTCGCGGCGGCAGGGGCGGTACTTGCGGCGCCAAAAATAAATCACCGCGAAGGCGTTGCAAATCATTTTTTGCAAGTTGCCACGGGTCGTGCTCATCCAACTTCAATGAGCCTGTCGCTGGAATCAAGGCACACGCCAGTAAGGAAAGCAGAGTCGTCTTGCCCGCACCAGAAGGGCCAATGACCGCAACTTTTTCGCCCGCATTTATGGTCAGCGTGATCGGCTGCAAAGCCAAGCTGGCTGAGGCTGCAGCGGGATGTCTGCCTGCTGCGGCGAGCAGTTCAATCTTCATTTTGAACGTTACTTAATCAAACCCGCGCTACGGCCAGCTGCTTCAATGCCTTTGTAGTTGTCCGCCTTGGTGGGAATAAACCGCGTCGCACGTTGCAAGTCCAAAATCGATTTTCCTTCAGACGTATTCGCGTTTAAATCCAAAAATGCTTTGGTCAGTTTCTCGCGCAGGGCGGCGGGCATGTCGGCGTGGACTGTCCAGTTGTAATCAAAGTAGGCGGGCGTGGTGTAGAACACGTTAACTTTGCTTGCATCCACTTTTTTGTCTGCCACAAACTTATCCCACACAGAGATATTGAGCGCACCCGCATCGACCTTGCCTGCGGCTACGGCTGCAATAGTGGCATCGTGTGCGCCCGAAAACGCCACGCGTTTGAGGTCAGTATCAGGATTGATTTTTGCATCCAACAAAAACTTGCGCGGCATCAAATGCCCCGAGGTGCTGGAGGCCGAACCGAAGGACAGCGTATGGCCTTTGAGGTCAGCGAGTGTTTTGATCGTGGGGTCGCTGGTGATAAATACAGAGCGAAATTTCTCGTCTTCTTCGCGCTGCACAAGCGGAATCATCTTGCCACCCGAGCGGATATTGGCTTGCACAAAAGTAAAACCGCCAAACCATGCTAAATCGATTTGCTTGTTGGCAAGCGCCTCGACTGATGCAGCGTAGTCGGACACGGGCGTGAACTCGACCTTCATTCCTAATTTAGTTTCAAGATATTTCACCAGCGGCGCGGCCTTACGGGCGAGTTCGGTGGGCGACTCGTCGGGGATGGCGGTGACTTTAAAAACAGCTTGCGCTGATACACCGAAAGCACAGAGAGAGAGAAGCAGTGCAGATAAAAATTTCAACATGAAAAATCCCTTAAAAATAACAGTCTATTTTCCACAACTTCTAAACCCTGCAAAAATATCTGTCCGATCGGGCGTAAAAAAGTTTCGATACTTGGGATGCACCATACGCGCCGACGTAGCAATCGATGCGCCGCGTAAGACTTTGCGCGAGCCAAACCATGGCTCAGAATAGTCTTTATACGCATGTGCCGTAAAGCTAGGGTACGGCTCGAATGTGCTGTCTGTCCACTCCCACACCTCGCCCCACTTGAAATTTGAGTTAGACATTGCGGAGCATTCCCACTCAGCCTCACTGGGCAATCGCCTGTCAGCCCAATCGCACCAAGCCTTAGCATCAAACCAATTGATGTGAACAGCTGCATCGTTTGGGTTCCCCACGAGACGCGGCATCTCGCGGCCCGTCGCCCGTGCAAACGGCAAATACTCGGCCCACGTGACGACTCGCGAATCAATCTCAAAAGCAGGTAATGCGACTTCGTGCTGCGAGAGTTCGTTGTCGAACGCAAAGCCCTCATTTGTGGAACCCAACCACCACTTGCCCTCTGGCATAGATAGGCTGGACTTCGTCGGCTGCTTTGACTTGGAAGCCATACGTAGCAAGGTTTGCGGGACAGGCACATTTAAAAACTCTGCTGAATAAATGGCCGCTTCCGCGTGCATGTCTTCGTGAAAAAGCACGAGGCGATAAAAGTACAGCGTTTCGTCAGAATCCGTTTTTTCTGCTGCAAGTTTGGTGAGAATGTCGTCCAGACTGACTTGCATCAGCGCCTTGGTTTGCTCAAAGGTTGGCAGCGGTAAATCCCAGCGCGTGTCGTGCGGGACGTGGCTTGAGTCATATAGCACGTCGTATGCAAGTAAATCATGAAAGCCGCGCCAAGTTTGTGGACATAGCCAGTGATCGGCAAACCACGCGATGTGTCCGAGTTCCCATAGCGGCGGGTTGAGCGTTGCAAGCCTTGGCACGGTGAGCGACTCGCCAAGCGCTGCTGCGTAAGCATCTGCCAGTGTCATCGTACGAGCACGCGCTTGGCGTAGCATGTGGGCAAGTTCGGCGGCACTGGCGGTTCGGGCATTCATGCCGTGCACTGTAATGTATGGGCCAATTGTGCGACGAAGATGTGTACATTCATTTTTATTCAGGAAATTCCCCTTGAGTCCTACCGAATTTGTTAGCGTTTACCGCGCCGTCAGAGCGCAAAGCCTAGAGCTCACAGCGCACCTAAGCCTCGAAGACATGGCCTTGCAATCCATGCCCGACGCCAGCCCGACCAAATGGCATTTGGCGCACACGACTTGGTTTTTTGAAGTCGTGGCGCTTAAAAAATGGCATGCAGACTATGAAGGCTTTAATATCGCCTATGCGTATTTGTTTAACTCGTACTACGAAGCGCTAGGCGATCGTCAACCGCGTCCGCTACGCGGCATATTGTCGCGCCCCGCCTTGATGGACGTGTTGGCGTATCGCGAACGAGTCGATAACGCCTTGCAGGACTGGCTACAAAAGGTGAGCCCATCCGATTGGATACAAGCGCAGCCCTTGCTGGTGCTGGGCTTACACCACGAGCAGCAGCACCAAGAACTCATCGTCACAGATATGCTGCATCTCTTGGCGCAAAACCCGCTCTTGCCAACATGGTCGCCGCCCTCTATCAGGCGTGCACAACAGTCGTCTGTGCCACTTTCATCTGCACCGCTTGCGTGGCTAGAGCACGCTGGTGGCGTGCAGATGGTAGGTACGAACGAGCAGGCGGGCGTCTTTGCATTTGACAACGAGTGTCCCAATCACCCCGTATGGATTGAGCCGTTTGCCATAGCGAATCGCTTAGTTAATTGCGGCGAATACCTCACCTTTATGGAGGACGGCGGTTATGAGCGGCCAGAATTTTGGTTATCGGAAGGCTGGGCACGTGTGCAGCAGGACGACTGGCATGCGCCGCTCTATTGGGTGAGTGCGAGTGATAAACGTCTTGATTTTTGCACCGAGACAAGCCAAGCGCAGCAAGGCTTAGCAAGCGATTGGTCTGTGTATGGCGTGCACGGTTTGCAGACTTTACAAGCGCATGAAGCCGTAACGCATCTGAGCTTTTATGAAGCCAGTGCCTACGCGGCTTGGGCGGGTGCTAGGCTGCCAACCGAATTTGAGTGGGAAGTGCTAGCCCAAGCGCAGCAAGGCGCAGCGAGCAGCGACAGCCTGCAAGATTTATACGGAGTGGCTTGGCAGTGGACACGCTCGTCATACGATCCCTATCCGCACTTCAAGCCCATGACGGGCGAGGTTGCCGAGTACAACGGCAAGTTCATGGTCGGGCAATTGGTGCTGCGTGGGTCGAGCGCTTTCACGCCGCTTGAACCCTTCGCGCATACCAGGGCGACTTATCGCAATTTCTTTCCACCTGCTGCGCGATGGCAATGCACAGGACTTCGTTTGGCCAAGGACAAGAGCACGTTATGAACCCCACGATCGATATAGAAGTACAGGCCCACAATTTCGCGACCGACATGCAGGCGGCGCTTGCAAGCGCTAGCAAACAAATCTCACCCAAGTATTTTTATGACGCCAAGGGTTCGCTGCTGTTCGATCAAATTTGTGAACTGCCCGAGTACTACCCCACGCGCACCGAATGGGCGGTGCTTGAGCAATACGCGCCGCAGATGGCTGAGTGTTTGGGGGCAGATATTGATTTAATTGAGTTTGGCGCAGGTTCGCTGCGCAAAGTGCGGTTGTTGTTGGATGCTTTAATGGCGCAAAAAACGCCACCTAAAAGCTATGTGCCCATCGACATTTCGGGCGCGCATTTGGCCGAATCCAGCTTGCAATTGCAAAAGCAATATCCAGCGCTGGGCGTCACGACGTGGGTGTCGGATTATTCGCAGGCCTTAGTGCTGCCGCCCGCACTAATGCAGGCCAATCGTCGCCGCATGGGATTCTTCCCAGGATCGAGCTTGGGCAACTTTGCACCCGGCGAGGCGCTTGCTTTTATGACCCAAGCTGCGCAGATGCTTGGCGGCGGCGGTCTGCTGGTGGGCGTCGATTTGGTGAAAGATCCACAAGTACTGCATGCCGCTTACAACGACCAACAAGGCATCACGGCTGCGTTCAATTTGAACTTGCTTGCCCGTGCCAATCGCGAGTTAGGTGCTGACTTTGATCTGAATGCATTTGCGCATTACGCTTTTTATGAGCCGCGGCACCAGCGAATCGAAATGCATTTGCAAAGTCTTCGCGCACAGCACGTGCGGCTGCTCGGGCAGACTTATTCGTTTCGTGAGGGCGAGACCTTGCATACCGAAAACTCCTACAAATACACGCTGGACAGCTTGCACCAATTAGCCAAGCAGGCAGGCTTTGAGGTGGGTATACATTGGACGGACAGCCAGCAACAGTTTTGTGTGCAGTGGCTTATCGCTCCCTAGCACGGTCATTTTTAAATTTTTTGGAGAACAACATGACAACTCATCGCTGTGACGCACTCATCATTGGCGCGGGACAAGCCGCTCCCGCTTTAGCTGTAGCCTTGGCAGGCAGGGGTGAAAAAGTTATTTTGGTGGAAGGCAACCAACTGGGCGGCACGTGCGTGAATGTAGGCTGCACGCCCACCAAGACGCTGCGTAAAAGTGCGCGCGTGGCTTACATGGCAAGACGCGGCGCAGAGTTTGGCGTCAACACCGGCGCAGTCACGATTGATTTTGCCAAGGCGATGGACAGGATGCATGAGCGAGTGAACGCTTCGCGCACAGGGCTAGAAGGCTGGCTTGCTAATACCCCTAATGTCACCGTGCTACGCGGCTGGGGGTCTCTTGCAGGCCATACAGGACAAGGTTTTCAGGCCGTTGTTGATGGCAAGGGTGAGCAGCAGCACATTATGGCAGCTCGTGTGTATTTGAATACAGGCACTCGCCCCCTCATGCCACCGATTGAAGGATTGGACAAGCCCGACGCACGCATCTTGAACAACGAGAGCTTGCTGCAATTGCGCGAATGCCCCAAGCATTTATGCATTTTGGGCGGCAGCTACATTGGCTTAGAGTTTGCGCAAATTTTTAGGCGCTTGGGCGCCGAGGTCACGGTGATTGAACCCAGCCACCGCATCGCCATGCGCGAAGACGAAATCGTCACGAATGCCATTACCGATTTTCTGCGGGAAGAAGGCGTGCAGATTTTGACCAGCACCACGCTTGAGAGGGTCGATGGCGCTGGCAGCGATTTGCAGCTGCACGTACAAACCAAAAATGCGGACTACAGCTTGCAGACCAACATTCATAAGGCTTCCCACTTACTGGTGGCGACGGGGCGCTTGCCCAATACAGAGCGATTAAACCTTGCTTCCATTGGTTTGCCAGTCGATGCTCGCGGCTATTTGGATGTGAATGGCCAATTGGAAACGGCCGTGGCGGGCGTGTGGGCGCTGGGCGATATCAACAAACGCGGTGCGTTTACGCACACCAGCTATCACGACTTTGAAATCGTGCGGGACAACTTAAAAGAGCCGAACGCCTTGCGCAGTGCCGATGACCGTGTCACGGCGTACGCCATGTTTACCGATCCGCCGCTAGGTCGCGTGGGGCTCAGCCGCTCCGCAGCCAAGGCCGAGAGCGACAAGTCGGGCAGGCAGTTTTTAATTGCCGAGCACCACATGCGCTTTGTCAGCCGCGCTAAAGAGGAAAGCGAAACGCATGGTGTGATTCAGTTTATTGTGGACGCGAAGACGGAAAGCTTTGTGGGTGCAACGGTGCTGGGCATCAATGGCGACGAGATCATTCAAGTGGTGAGCAACTACATGGCCACGGGCGCAAGCTACAAGCTGATGCGCAATTGCTTACCTGTGCATCCGACGGTGACCGAATTCTTCCCCACGATATTGGATAAGCTAGCGGCACTATGAATCCACCGCGTCCGCACATCGTTATCGTCAGTCCCGCGCTTTCGGACGCGAACAATGGCAATTGGCAAACCGCGAATCGCTGGCGGCAAATGCTGGCCAAAAATTTCCACTGCCGTATTGTTCAAACATGGCCGGATAAATTTGCCAATCAAGACAACGTAATGATCGCGCTGCATGCCCGCAAGTCGGCTGATTCGATCGCGGCTTGGCACGCGGCGCATGGCGGCTCGCGCCTCGTGCTGGCGCTGACGGGAACGGATCTCTATCGCGATATTCAAACGAACGCCGCCCCCAAGGCCTCATTGGCTATGGCTTCGCGTCTCATCGTGCTGCAAGAGCTTGCACCGCTTGGCTTGCCAGAGGTGTGCCGCGCGAAGGCCGAAGTGATCTTTCAATCGACCACAAACCAGCCCACACATCTGAAACCAGCGGCGCATTTGAGAGCCGTAATGGTGGGGCATTTGCGAAGCGAGAAATCACCCGAGACTTTGTTTGCTGCGGCCAAACTTTTAAATGCGGATGACCCTATCTTCATTGATCACATCGGCGCAGGGCTGGATGCTGATTTGGCAAAGGCGGCCGAAGCGACGGCCAGCGCCTGTCCGCATTACCGCTGGCTGGATTCGATGCCGCATGAAACCACGCGCCGAGCCATCCAACGTGCGCATGTGCTGGTACACGCCAGCAAGATGGAAGGCGGTGCGCATGTGCTCATGGAGGCGGTGTGCTCGGGCACGCCTGTGCTGGCGTCGCGCATCGACGGCAATGTGGGCATGCTCGGCGCAGATTACGCGGGCTATTTTGATTGGGGTGATGCGGCAGGATTGGCGCGGTTATTGCGCGAGTGCCGAGCTAGTCAAAATGACGAAAACGGTCTACTGGCAAGACTTGGCGAGCAATGCACACTGCGTGCACCGCTGTTTGCACCAGAGGCTGAGAGTGCTAAATTAAATGCTCTTGTAAATTCCCTAGTTATTGCGCTGTTAGAGTAGATGGATGCAAGCATCTGATCAACCTATTCTTCGAGACATTGTCTTAGTTGGCGGCGGACACAGTCACGTGGTCGCGCTAAAAAGCTTTGCCATGAAACCCATGGTTGGCGTGCGTCTCACCGTGATTTGCACCGACACGCACACGCCCTACTCGGGTATGTTGCCCGGCTATGTGGCGGGACATTACGACTACGACGCTGTGCATATTGATCTTGGCAAGCTTTGCGCTTTTGCGGGCGCGCGGCTTTACACGGCGCAAGTGACGGGCATTGACCGCGTGGCAAAAAAGGTGATGTGCAAAGGCCGCCCTGATGTGGCTTACGACGTGCTGTCCATCAACATTGGATCGAGCCCGCAAGTGCACAGCGTGCCGGGAGCCAATGAATACGCAATCCCCGTCAAACCCATCGCGCAATTTAACGAGCGCTGGCTCGCATTACTCGCGCGTAGTGAATCGCCTCTGAGCGTTGCCGTGGTAGGTGGCGGCGCGGGTGGCATAGAGCTTTTGCTAGCAATGCAGCACCGAATCAAAAACGCGAGCTTCAGTTTGTTTACCGAAGGCACGGCGATACTGCCAACGCACCATCAGGCTGTGCAAAAACGGTTCATGCAGGTGCTGGCCGATCGCGACGTGTCGGTTCATTTGAATACACCTGTGACCCAGCTGACGATGCAAGGAAGTCGTCATCAACTCCATAGCAAAACCGAGCAGTTTTCGTTCGAGGAAGTAATGTGGGTCACGCAAGCGGGCGGTGCTGCGTGGCTTGCGGATACTGGGCTAGCGCTCGATCCTCGCGGTTTTATTGAAGTGAACGATTGCCTTCAATCGACAGCGGATGCAAACATTTTTGCCGCAGGTGATATCGCGAACATGGTGAATCACAAGCTGGAGAAGGCGGGTGTGTTTGCGGTGCGGCAAGGCATGCCGCTGGCGGAGAATTTGCAGCGTAGCGTGCAAGGTGTGGCGCTGAAACCGTATCGTCCACAAAGGCGTTGGCTGGCTTTGATTAGCACGGGCGACAAGCAAGCGGTAGCTTCACGCGGCGCGCTTTGGGGATCCGCAACGAAGCTTGGCATGGGCGGCGCAAATGCAAGCGGTGCACTCCTTTGGCGCTGGAAAGATTGGATCGATCAGCGATTTATGCGTCGCTTCTCCGAGTTTCCTGCGATGGATGAATTAGCCCGTAAGCCACACCCTATAAGGCTTGCAGCAGGGGCATCTATCAAGCTCACTTCCGAAGAATCACTGCAAGCCATCTCCGCCATTGCCATGCGCTGCGGCGGCTGCGGCGCAAAAGTGGGCGCGACGGTGCTCTCGCGGGCGCTGGGCAGCCTGTCACCGATTGAACGAGATGATGTGCTGATTGGCTTGCACGCACCCGACGACGCGGCGGTGGTGCGCGTTCCTGCTGGCAAGGCGATGGTGCACACCGTCGATTTTTTCCGCGCCTTTATCGACGACCCCTACATCTTTGGTCGCGTCGCGGCTAATCATGCACTCGGTGACATCTTTGCGATGGGTGGCACGGCGCAGTCTGCGACCGCCATTGCCACCGTGCCGCCTGGGCTGGAAGCCAAGGTGGAAGCTACTTTGCGCGACATGATGGCGGGCGCGGTGGAAGTGCTGAACGCCGCGGGCTGTGCGCTGGTGGGCGGTCACACGGGCGAAGGCAAAGAGTTGGCGTTAGGCTTTGCGATCAATGGACTCGTCGATATTGCGAGTGACGGAATCACACTGCCGCGCACCATGACCAAGGGCGCAATGAAGGCGGGCGATGTGCTCCTCCTCACTAAACCCATGGGCACGGGCACGCTGTTTGCGGCGCTGCCAAAAGGCAAAGCGAAAGGGCGCTGGATTGATGCGGCGCTTGCCTCGATGCAGCAATCGAACCAAGCGGGAGCCGTATGTTTGTTGGCTCACGGGGCCACGGCGTGTACCGACCTCACGGGCTTTGGCTTACTCGGGCACTTGGTTGAAATGACGAAGCCATCAGGTGTAGATGCTGAAATTAATCTCGCTGCTTTGCCGCTTTTGGATGGTGCGGAAGAGTGCGTTAAAGCAGGGATTACCAGCTCGTTGCAAAGCGCCAATGTGCGGTTGCGCCGAGCGATCAAAAATCAAGAGGCATTTATCAATCACCCCAGATACCCACTCATTTTTGATCCACAAACGGCGGGTGGTTTGCTAGCGAGTGTGCCCGTAAGCCATGTGGATGCTTGCGTGGCGGAGTTGAAAGCGCTGGGCTATACGCACACGGCGATCATTGGGCGCATCTTACCGATGGGTGATGCGGTGGAAGCGATTACTTTAATAGGAGAGACACCATGACTAAAAAAACGTTCGAAAATCTATCCGATCTCACAGCTTTTGTCGGCCAAGAAATTGCGGGCGGCGATTGGCTCACCATTACGCAAGAGCAGGTGAATCTATTTGCCGACGCGACGGGCGATCACCAGTGGATTCACGTCAACCCCGAGTTAGCTGCCAAGGGGCCGTTTAAGACCACCATTGCACATGGTTTTTTAACGCTGTCGCTGCTGCCGACATTTTTTGAATCCAGCTTTTCTATTACCAACTCGCGCATGGGCGTGAACTATGGTTTGAACAAAGTGCGCTTCACCTCGCCCGTGCCTGTGGGCTCGCGTCTGCGTGCTGCAATGAAACTGCTCGCGCTCGACCCTATCGACAACAGCGGCGTGCAGATGACGTGGCTGGTGACGGTTGAGCGCGAGGGCTCGGACAAGCCCGTGTGCATTGCGGAGTCGTTGGTGAGGCGCTATCCTTAATCATGCGGTTTTAAACCCGCACTGTCGCCAAGCCTCAAACACCGTCACGGCGACGGCGTTGGATAAATTGAGGCTGCGCTGTCCCTCAATCATCGGCAGTCTGAGGCGCTGCTCGGGCGCAAACGATTCACGTAAATCTAGAGGCAAGCCTTGTGTTTCGGAACCAAAGACAAACCAGTCGCCTGCTTGGAAGGCTTGCTGGTAGGGGCTTGCCAAGCCTTTGGTCGTGAAGGCAAACATGCGCTTAGCCTGCGGGGCAGCAGTCTCTAGAAAGGCTTGCCAATTGGCGTAGCGCGAAACAGGCGAGTACTCGTGATAGTCCAGTCCCGCGCGGCGCATCTGTTTGTCGCTCATGTCAAAACCCAGCGGCTCAATCAAGTGCAATCGCGAACCCGTGTTGGCGCACAAACGGATGATGTTGCCCGTGTTGGGCGGAATTTCGGGGGTGACGAGAACGACGTTAAACATGTGGTGATTATCTTGGCTCTGATGAGTCATTGCTCTGTTCTAGAGGTGTTCTCGCTATTACCAAGCCACCAATCCGCGCAGCACCTGCCCTATAGAGTGGCTCGGCAGCAGCGACTAAGGTCGCACCCGTGGTCATCACGTCGTCAATCAGCAAGATGTGTTTCCCCACAAGTGACGCGACCTTGCTGCTGTGAGCCCTATCGGACGTGGCTTGCAGAGCAAAGGCGTTGGCGACGTTGCGCACCCGCGCTTCGCGATCCAGCAGACGCTGGGGCGCCGTGTTGCGGGTGCGAATGAGCGAGGACGCATCAATTTTGTGTTTAACCAAATGCTTGGCGAGCACGTGTGCTTGATTGAAGCCGCGCTCCTCTAGGCGCTCAGGAGCCAGCGGCAAAGGCATCACGATATCAGCGCCAGCAAGCAAATCACGAATGTGCTCTTCGCGCTCCATCAGTCCTGCAAACAACCCTGCAAGCCCTGGTTCGGGTGCGAACTTGTATCTGGCGATGAGCGCTGCCCATGGCGCGTCAAAGCTTACGGCTGCGATGCAATCATCAAGGCCATGTGGCACGGGAAACTGGGGTGCCTTGGCATGTGTTTGAATGCAGGTTCTGCAAACGCCCGTTACCCGTTCAAAAGAAGCGGAGGGCCATTTTTTGCAGATGGCGCATTCAAAGGGGATGGCTTGCAGAAGCCCTGAAAAAAGAGACATGCCTCAATATACTCGCGTGATGACTGCTGATTCGCCCTCCGACTTCGACCCTCACATTGACCCCATTGCTGCTGCACGCTGGGCTGGTATGCCTGCGGCGCGTGCGCCTTGGCTGCACGAGGAAGTGGGACGGCGTATGGCCGAGCGGCTGGACTACATCAAGCTGCCGACCAAGGAGTGGACGAATTGGTCTTGGCGGCGAGGTGGGAAACCTCAGCATTCCGCTCTGCGAACGAGTTTGTGGCAAAAGATGACGGCGAAATCGATCAAGCAACCCTCCGAGTTATCGCAAGACATGATTTGGTCGAACATGCAATTGAATATGGAGGCTGCACCAAAGCGGATGATTGAAGCGTGGCATGCAGCGCTGAAAACCGACGGGTTTGTGCTCTTTTCATGTCTCGGGCCTGATACTTTGATGGAGCTTCGCGCGGCCTATGAGCGCCGTGCTTGGCCTGCGCCGCTGCATCAGCTTACCGATATGCACGACTGGGGTGATCGATTAGTCGGACAAGGTTTTGCCGAACCCGTGATGGATATGGAGCGTCTTGTTTTGACGTTTGCCTCGCCTGAGCGTGCACTTGCCGAGCTGCGCGAATTGGGACGCAATTTGCACCCTGCACGCGCTACTGGTCGACAGGGCTTGTCTAGCAAGGCTTGGCGAGCATCCCTCTTAGAGGCTTTGGATGAGTCTAGAGGCGCGGATGGACAAATCGCTCTCACGTTTGAGTTGATTTATGGTCACGCGATCAAGCCCAAACCGAGGGTTAAGTTGTCGTCGCATAGCGCGATTAGCCTTCAGACCATGCGAGAAATGCTACATAAGCCGCCACTTATATAAGGAAACCCGCTAAAATCCGAAGTTGCTAAAAAATTATGAAGAATTTATCGATGAAGAATTTCCTCTATCTACTCAGTATGCTTCTTGCAACCAGTGCTCATGCCGTCAATGATTTGCCTGGCGGGCCTGCGGTCAATCAACTCAACTTCCATCCGGCAGTGACACAACTTAGTGTCGATCAACATATGCTTCACAACGGCATGATGATTGCCTGTATTGTGATTTTTATCGCTGTGTTTGGCGTGATGTTTTATTCCATCCTCAAGCATCGCAAATCGCTTGGCCACAAGGCGGCGAATTTTCACGAGTCAGTCACGGTGGAAATTATTTGGACGATTGTTCCGTTTTTGATCGTGGTTGCGATGGGCTTGGCAGCTACTAAAACTTTGGTGTACTCCAAGGACACGAGTAATGCCGACTTGACTATTAAAGCTACGGGTTACCAGTGGAAATGGGGCTATGACTACATTAAGGGTGAGGGCGAGGGTATTGGATTTATCTCGACGCTAGATAGCTCACACCGAGCTTTGTCGGAATCTGGTTTGCCAAAAGGTACGGTCATTCCTGATGACTACCTCTTCAAGGTGGATAACGCGATGGTTGTGCCTGTGGGCAAGAAAATTCGCATTATTACCACCGCAAATGATGTGATTCATGCATTCGCAGTGCCATCATTTGGTATCAAGCAAGACGCTATTCCTGGTTTCGTGCGTGACACATGGTTTAGAACCGACAAGATTGGCTCATACTATGGTCAGTGCCAAGAGCTGTGCGGCAAAGAGCACGCATACATGCCAATTCATATAAAGGTGGTCAGTGCTGCTGATTACACCGCATGGGTAGCTATTGAGCAGAAAAAAGCTGCTGCCAAGCTGGATGATCCAACGAAGGTGTGGGCGCTCGACGACATCTTGAAGCGTGGTGAAAAAGTTTACGCCAGCAACTGTGCTGCTTGCCATCAGGCAAATGGCAAAGGCGCAGGCCCAATCAAGCCACTTGATGGAGCTGCTGTGGTGCTAGATGCCGACAAAACCAAGCAAATTAAGGTTTTGCTCAATGGTCAAAACAATGGTGCGATGCCATCATGGAAGGCTCTGTCCGATACAGATATCGCCGCCGTTATTTCCTATACCAAGAACAACTGGTCAAACAAGACGGGGCAGCTGGTTCAGCCATCCGACGTGCTTGCTGCACGTAAATAAGCCAAGACATAAGCGAGAGATAACACTATGAGCACATCACACGACATGGCACACGCTGCGAACGCAGATCACGGACACGACGATCACCACGACCACAAGCCAGAAGGTTGGCGTCGTTGGGTCTACGCGACTAACCATAAAGACATTGGCACGCTGTATTTATTGTTTGCATTCACCATGCTGATGATTGGCGGCGTTTTGGCGCTACTGATTCGCTTGGAGCTCTTCCAGCCTGGTTTGCAATTTGTAAACCCCGAACTGTTTAATCAGTTCACCACCATGCACGGGCTCATCATGGTGTTCGGCGCCATCATGCCCGCGTTTGTGGGTTTTGCTAACTGGATGATTCCATTGCAAATTGGCGCAGCCGATATGGCTTTTGCGCGCATGAATAACTTTAGCTTTTGGTTGATGATTCCTGCTGCTATTACCTTGGTGATGAGCTTCTTTATGCCTGGTGGTGCACCTGCTGCCGGTTGGACGCTCTATGCGCCCCTAACCTTGCAAATGGGTCCTTCGATGGATGCGGGTATTTTTGCCATGCACGTGCTGGGCGCTTCGTCCATCATGGGTTCGATCAATATCGTCGTCACGATCTTGAACATGCGCGCACCAGGTATGACAATGATGAAGATGCCGATGTTCGTGTGGACATGGCTGATTACTGCCTACTTGCTGATTGCTGTGATGCCTGTTTTGGCTGGCGCAATCACTATGACGCTCACCGATCGTCATTTTGGTACGACTTTCTTTAACCCTGCTGGCGGCGGCGACCCTGTGATGTATCAACACATCTTCTGGTTCTTCGGTCACCCTGAGGTGTACATCATGATCTTGCCAGCGTTTGGCATCATTAGTCATGTGGTTCCGACCTTTGCACGTAAGAAGTTGTTTGGTTATGCGTCCATGGTGTACGCAACATCTTCTATTGCTATTTTGTCTTTCATTGTGTGGGCGCATCACATGTACTCCACGGGTATGCCAGTGACTGGCCAGTTGTTTTTCATGTACGCCACGATGTTGATTTCTGTGCCAACAGGCGTGAAAGTGTTTAACTGGGTTGCCACGATGTGGAAGGGCTCGATGACGTTTGAGACGCCGATGCTGTTTGCCGTAGGCTTTATCTTTGTGTTCACCATCGGTGGTTTCACGGGACTTATTTTGTCGATTGCACCCATTGACTTGCAAATGCAAGACACCTACTACGTGGTGGCGCACTTCCACTACGTGCTGGTGGCGGGTTCGCTCTATGCTATGTTTGCTGGTTATTACTTCTGGTGTCCAAAGTGGACGGGCGTGATGTATAACGAAACGCGCGGCAAGATCCATTTTTGGTGGTCGCTGATTTCTTTCAATATTACTTTTTTCCCGATGCACTTTTTGGGCTTGGCAGGTATGCCACGTCGCTATGCTGATTACCCAGCGCAGTTCACCGATTTCAACCAATGGGCCACCATCGGTGCCTTTGGATTTGGTCTGGCGCAGGTCTACTTCTTCTTCTTTGTTGTGCTGCCTACGATGCGCGGCAAAGGCGAAAAAGCTGTGCAGCGTCCATGGGAAGCGGCTGAGGGCTTAGAGTGGGAAGTTGCGTCACCAGCGCCATTCCATACGTTTGAAACACCACCTAAGTTAGACGCGACAGCGACTAAAGTGATTGGCTAATTGATCTTTGATGATGGCGACTCCTGAGCAATCAAAAAAAAATATCCGACTGGCACTGATCCTTGCATCGGTGGCGTTGGTGTTTGCGCTGGGTTTTGTTTTTAAGCTGATAGTGCTAGGTCGATGAAGTTGCCGCACGTGAAACTTCCAACTTTTAGGCTCCATACCAAACTTTGCGTGATTGTGGTCGCCATGTTTGGCTTTGGCTATGCCTTGGTGCCGCTTTACTACGCGATTTGCGAAGCGACGGGTATTAATGTGCTGGCATTGGCTGAGCTTGAGGTGCCAGGTCAAAAAGCCAAAGTGCCGAGCAATTCACAAATTGACTTAAGCCGTACGATTACAGTGGAATTTGATGCCAATACACGCGGAACAAGGCCTAGCGGCCAAGATAGCGCTGGTACACAAGCAGGCGGCGTGTGGGATTTCAAACCAGCCGTGCGGTCGATGCAAGTGCATCCAGGCGAGCTGGCAACTGTGGTTTATGAGTTTCAAAATACGCAGAATCGCCGTATGGCCGCGCAAGCTATTCCTAGTTATGCGCCTCAGCAAGCGATGCCGTATTTCAATAAGGTTGAATGCTTTTGCTTTCAACAGTACACATTAGATGCAGGCGAGAAAAAATCTTGGCCTGTAGCCTTTGTGATTGACCCTAAGCTGTCGAAAGATGTGACGACAATTACGCTGTCTTATACGTTTTTTGAAATACCCGGTAAAAGTATGGCTGTAGCGGCACGTGCGAGCAAAGTATGAAGGCCGTCATCAAATTTTTGAAAACGATTCGAGCTGTGCTTTGGTCATTTTTGGGTATTCGCAAAGGTACAGGGTTTGAAGACGATATCGTTACCATTACGCCTTTCCACCTTATTGGGGTGGGTATTGGATTGTGTTTTTTATTTGTGTTTAGCCTGATATTGCTGGTGCAATGGATGGTCAAAATTTAATTGAATGTATTTGAAATTGATCGAAAGAAGCGGAGAAAACTATGAGTGCAGCTAGTCACGATACACATGCA
>CANBRV010000002.1 GCA_947372005.1 Comamonadaceae bacterium
TCTGTGAGCATCTTTTGTTGATCTTGGCTAAGCCCCGCATGTACCAGCTCGCGATAAGCCTTCTCTCTCGAAAATGGCGTATTGCCCAGCGTCCACATCAGCTGATGTGGCGTAACTAAAGGCTGGCTCTGCTGTCCCGCATAGTGGCGGTATGTTGACCATGCATAGTCGGCTGGGTCACCCACTATGCCAGCACGCACCGGATTGAGGTCAATATAGGCCATGCAGGCGAGAAGATAGCGCTCTGATTGCACAACAGTTGATTTGTAGCGTCCTTCCCATACCGTACCCGTATGCTTGTGAAAGTAGTTGTAGCTTTGGGTGTAACGTTGCCCAACCGACTGCATGAGTTTAGATAAACCTTGCTCGGTCTTGGGCGTGAGTAGCAGATGAGTGTGGTTATCCATGAGTACAAAGGCATGAATAGCGACATCAAACTGCGCTGAGTACTCGCTAAGCCATGCTAGATAAGCCTTGCGGTCTTCATCTGTATGAAATATAGCTTGTCGATTATTCCCACGCTGAATAACGTGGTGCGGGTAATCCGCAATAGAAAGCCTTGGTTGTCGTGCCATAGTAAAAATAATTAGGGTCTGTCCCCAATTATTTTAAAGCAGCAATTACCAAATCATTTGGGGCGGCTTGTACCTTGGCATGACCGGGTTTGTCGATAACGACGAATTTGATCTGCCCGCCTTCTGCTTTTTTGTCTACGCTCATGTGGTGGATGTACTCATCAGGAGTGATTGACTCTGGCCCGGCAACTGGTAATCCTGCGCGAATTAGAAGTTTCGTTACGCGCTCTACAAAGGCAGCGTCCACAAGCCCTAGGCCTTGCGATAACCGCGCCGCCATCACCATGCCGCACGCCACTGCCTCGCCGTGCAGCCAAACACCAAAGCCTAATCCTGCTTCAATGGCGTGACCAAAGGTATGTCCAAAGTTCAAGGTGGCGCGAATGCCGCTAGAGCCTTCACGCTCATCCAAGCTGACCACACGCGCTTTGATTTCGCAGCTTACCCTTACTGCATAAGCCATGGCAGCCACATCGCCCTGCAAAAGCTTATCCATGTTGGCTTCCAGCCATTCGAAGTAAGCCCAATCAGCCATGATGCCGTGCTTGATGACTTCTGCTAGGCCGGCGCTTAGTTCACGCGCAGGTAATGTTGACAAGGTTGAAATATCGGTGACGACTAAGGAGGGCTGATAAAACGCCCCAATCATGTTTTTCCCGATTGGGTGATTGATGGCGGTCTTGCCGCCCACGGATGAATCTACCTGCGAGAGTAATGTTGTTGGCACTTGCACAAACGGCACGCCGCGCATGTAGGTTGCAGCGGCAAAGCCAGTCATGTCGCCCACGACACCGCCGCCTAGTGCAAATAAAACCGTCTTTCGGTCGCAGCCGTTTTCTAGCAGGGCATCAAAAATTAAGTTTAAATTTTTCCAATCTTTATAAGCCTCCCCATCAGGAAGAATGACCTGTAGCACACGTGGATAGTGGGTTTTGAGTGCATTTTCTAGATGTTTTGCATAGAGCGGTGCAATAGTCGCGTTGGTAACGATCATGGCTGTCTCGGCTTTTGGCAACCCTGCGTATGTGGCAGAGTCGGATAGCAGATCCATACCAATGACGATGTCATAGCTACGCTCAGCCAAAGCGATGCAGACTCTAGATAGGGCGGGTTTAGATAACACCGGTTGCCTCCAATTGGCGCTGGATATTGTTGACGAGATGGCTCATGGACGGCCGAGACGTTTCAAACGTTTGGTGCGCTGTCTCAAGGTAGTGCGGATGCCGAGCGGCATATAGATCACGAAGCTTAGCAAGAGGATCCGTCACTTGCAGCAAGGGGCGCGTGCCATCATGCCTAATGCGTCGGTATAGCTCTTCTGGCGTGGCTTTGAGGTAAATCACATGAGAGCGCGTATTTAAATGCTCACGATTTGCAACTCGCCCACAAGCGCCGCCGCCAGTAGACAAAATGGCATTGTTTTTCAGTGTGAGCTCTTCAATAACTGCTTGTTCTAAATCTCTAAAACGCGGCTCACCTTCTTGTTCAAAATACGTGCGCAATGAATAACCAAGGCGCTCTTCAATCACATGGTCAGTATCAAAAAAATCAAGCTGCAGACGGCGTGCTAAAGCCCGACCGACGGTCGTTTTCCCACTACCCATAAGACCGATGAATGAAATCAGCACAAGGAACACTCTAAAGAAGACTACGCAACATTGCGCTGCTAATTATCCCTGCTTAAAAAAGCCACGCTCCTGCGCAGTTAGCGTTTCCAGTTGTTACCCATGCGTAGACAGCTGATGTGCCTGATCCTGTAACGGTTGTGCAATTGGCGGTCGTGTCAGCAGAGTCTGTGCTGCTTTGCCTAAAAAGCCCTGAGTGAGGAGAGCCATCATCGGCTTTTTGATCGACTTGCTGCAAGATGGCTGCCGTGACTTTAGAGCCCGTACTCAAGATGTTTTTAGCAGGCATCAAGGTTGGATTGGGGTCTAGCCAATAGCCGCCAGTGCTGGCATTAGACGCGGCGACCAAACCAAATTGCAGCGACTGGCTATACGAGTTGATAAAGGTGTTTCCAGTGGTTGCTGCAACATTTGGACTGGCGCCATTGACGCCTACCGTCATGCAGTTTGCACAAGACAATAAACTGGTCGCGGCTAGATTTTGAAAAACAATCACAGACTCGGCCGATGAACATGCCAAACTGTTTGAGGCATCAAAATTAACAACGCCATCACCTCCGCATGCAGAGGCTTTGACAATGTTATTGGCTACAAAGCTGGCTTGTGCAGCGGTTAAGTCGCCGGCCATTAATTTATAGCGATTTGAAAATGCGATGAATGCAGTTTGAAAGCTGCTTTTCTGATCAATGAGGTTGCGCGCTTTTGCCGAGTTAATAAGCTCTTGCCCACGCAAAACGCCTGTAATAACTAAGGTAAAGACAACCAACACGATGGCAATCTCAACTAAATTAAAACCACGGGAGATATTTTTTTTCATTGTCGGTGCCTTTAAGGGTATAGGCCAGCATTCATCAGCTTAGCGGTTAGTTTGGCTCTTGGCATATAGCTGAGCAGATCATCGTATTGGCCAGATACGCTGGCCGCATCAGTTCTGTCGCGAGCCATAAATTGTTTTCGTGACGTCACAGCGGCAGCGCCTGAGCCTGTCTTTTTCTCAGGCGCATTGACAGCTTCATCGGGAGCAAAGGTCAATTGAGCAGAGGTAAAAGGAGTTTTAACGGATAAGCTGTTGATGTTGGTGGCGCCCCATCCGTTGGCCCCTGCAGAGTAGACAACAAAAGCAACATCTTTACTCATCAGATAGGCATTAGAGGCAATGCAGCCTGGCGCTGGAGTATTCGCCGCTGTGCCGCAGTAGATCTCTAGCGTGTTACTGGCAGTACCAATATTGCCTCTCAATGAAGGCAATGAAGCGGCGTAATTACTTGCGGGCATTGCAAAATAGGACACGACGGCATAACGCAGGCGATTGTTCCATGCGTCTGCGCTATAGGGCGCTGATAGGCCTAGCGTCTTCCATGGCAAATCACCCCAACTCGCGCCTGTGGCATCCGAGGATTGGGTGTAGTCGAAAGCGCCAGTGTTGGCACCATCGACGCATGTGCCTGCGGCGCTGGCGGCATCTTCAAAGCCATCGCGATTGTCGGATACGGTTGTCGATATATCGGGACATGGCAAGCGTTGGTTCAACAAAGCAAAGCCAACCAATGCTTCCATCGCTTTATCGATGCTTGTTTGCGTATCCGTATATTGCTGTTCTGCAATTCGCTTGCTTAACGGAACGGATAAACCTCCAAGCAATAAAGTAACGATCGCTAGCGCAATAGCTAGCTCGATCAGTGTAAAACCTTGTTTTATTATTTTCACGGCCAAACCCCAGCGGCGGATAACTTTGCGGCTAACGTTGCCGCAGACATAAAACTGACGACATCATCAAAAGCACCTGAGGCGCTGCTATCGTCTGTGCGCGATCTCGCGACATATTGCCTGCGAGCAGCGCTAGCTAGTGCCTGCGTTGCTCCGCTATCGAGCTCAGGTGCGTTGGCTGCCTCGTCGGGCACCTTCGCAATACGCGCTGCTGTAAAAGCGTTTGAGGATAGGGAGCTCAAATTAACCATGCTGGTTGCGCCAAAACCATTCGCACCCATTGAGTACACCACGACGACAGCGTTTTGCGTGACTTGATAAGGCGCAGCCGCTGGCGTGGAGAGGCAACCAAGCGCGGCTGTTGAGGCAGTTGTAGTTGTTGGATTGCCGCAGCGGATATCGATTTGTCCACCGCTAGCAATAGTAGTGTTGGCAATTGCTGTGTTGCAACCCATATTCTGAAAACCAATACCAATGGTTGGTGCAGTTGGCAAATTGGAGCATGTCACTGATGGTGCAACTTGCGTTACCAGCGGAGTAAACACAACGTAACGTAGACGGTTATTCCAAGCGTCCACGTTATTGGGCGCGGCAAGACCTAAGGTTTGCCATGGTAAATCGCCCCAGCTCACACCGTCTGGATCAGAGTGGTAGTTGACCGCAGTTGCTGGCGTGCCCGCAACACCGATTGAGCATCCGGTGATAGCGCCTACAACACCCGCAATATCTTCGAATCCGTCGCGATTGTCAGGCGCTGGAGTTGCGGCGGTATTAACATCTGGGCAGGGAAGACGGCGATTCAAAATAGCGTAGCCAACAATCGCATCCATAGCTTTATCGATATTGGCTTGTGTATCGACATACTGTTGCTCAGCGATACGCTTGCTCATGGGTACGGCTAAGCCGCCAATGACCAAGGCAACAATGGTTAACGCTACTGCCAGCTCAATCAGCGTAAAACCTTTAGAGAGTATTTTGTGCGGTTTCATATCAGTACTTTTTAATTGGTGGTGAACTGAACCATGTAGTCATTTGTGCCAGAGGTTTGAGGTATGCGATAGGGCGCAGTACCGTACATCAACGTCGGGGAAGACTTTGGCGCTGTAAAGGCTGTGCCCACTGTCGCGATGTTGGTGGGGTCTTCAAGACACAAAGATACATTGCTTGTAGCTGCTTTGTTAGTTGCGTCATAGGCCACGCATGGTGTCGCACTGGCGAGCTGACTGGCACGCGCACGACCGCGCATCAAAATAATGGCGGCAGGGCCATTTGTCCCAAAACCCAAATTGATGCGGTCTGTACCTGTACACGGGTGCGTGGTTGAGCCACCGCTGCCAACGACAGGATAGTCTTGCCCTGAAAATGTTTTTGCAGAGGCGGTTGAGGGTGTGCAATCCTTCGTTACCGCATAGTGGGCTTGTCCAGCCCAATAGTCCACATCGTTAAAAAAATTACTACTGCCAAATCCTAAGCTAAAGGATATGGAGTTAGCGTTCGTTGCGCCTGAAGGCACCACATCACAGGTGTAGGGAACAAATCCTTGCAGCAATCCTTTTTTGCAGGGGCCGCCAGGTGTTGAGGCAGCCCAAGGATAAAAACCAGTTTTGCCAACATAAATATTTATTTGATTTGCGTATAGCTGGGCAATTCTTTTGGTTGTTGCCTTGGCTAGATCTTCAGCCGTAATCCAAACGATTTGATCGTTTAACTGCTCTTGATCAACATCAGCGGTGACAAATGTCTGCAGTGCACCAGAGGGCGTTGCTGCTGGGTTGGGTAAATTGGCTGTCGGCACATTGCTCGTAGGTAAGAGCGATTGATTGTTTATGGTGCTGGAGTAGAACTTAAGAAAATCTGCGGCAGAAGCTTCTGCATTTGGCACACCGTTGACTGTTTTTGTGAGTCCGCAGGTGTATGTTGTGCCGCCAATGGAAGTTTGCGTCTGCAGTCCACCTGCTGCACCCGATGCAATGATGACTGCGACCACGCGATCAAGTGAGCTTCCAGCTGCCGTGATGTTTCCAGCTAAGACTGGCGCGGGCCATGTGGTGTTTAGTAAGGCTTGATTGGTTGGCTTGACGGGCTGGACAACTGAGAAGCTGCCATAGGAGTCGGAATTAACCGGTTTCGATCCTGGACTCACTTTAAAGAGTCCATCTACTGCATACCACAGGCATTGGTGAGATGCATCGCGTATGACGGGAGAGTTAATCGTCGCCCATGGGAACAAGCCTAGGCTGTGATAGCCAGCAGTTTTATAGGCGGTTCCAATGCCGCATGGGCTATCACTTTGACCTTTACCTAATTGATCCGGACAAGGCAATCTGCCTAAATAGCTGGTACCTGAGCTTGCAAACGGATCGCCGATGTTGCCCGAGACAACATTCCCAACCGCAAGGTAGTCTAATAAAGCTGCTTTGGCCTGCAGTAGCGCCTCTCGATTGACCTTTTTTTGGTACGTTTTAGAGTCTTCGCCCCAGATGTTCTTGCTGAATACCGCTACCGCCATGACAGCAATCGTGACGAGTAGCAAAATGCCAATGAGACCGTGCTGTGCGCGCCGCATTGGTTTAATGAGATGATGTTTTTTTCGCAAAAGACTCATGGCTGTACAGCTGGTTTTTTGGATTGAATGGCCGCAAGCTCAATAGCTTGCACTTCTGCAGCGGTTTGCGGCCTCGTAATGTCGTCGCCAATCTTGGCAAATTCAGTCTTGCCCTTGCTCACAACAGAGTTCAAACCTGTCACCTCGCCCTTGGCGTTGCGTGCAACTCTTAACCCATACGGCAACTCGTCTTCGGAATAGACCCTGCCATTAATCCATACGCTGATACGTTGCCCCACAGGCCTATCGGGGCGCTGCGTAATGCCATCAATGTGGAGTAATTTTGGAGCTTCTTCTATTGCTACAGATTCTTCTTTTGCAGCCTTGGCTTGTTCGACGACATTAAAGCGTAAGTCGTCAATCTTGGTGCGTTCGCGCTCTGATGTCAGTAGCCTGCCAAGCCCCGTGCCATATCTGTTTTGCCCTACATTTTTAGCTTGTGGTTGGGGTGCTGCTGTTGCAGGCGTTTGCGCAAAAGTAAGGCTGGGTGATGCAAAGAGATGTCCCGTGCACAGGACAAGCACAGTAGTCAGTAGCGATGGAGTGGTACGCGTTGAGGGCATCATGGTGCGTAGGTGCTCATGCTGATCCAGTTGAGTGAGCATTCAACGGAGAGTGGGTTTCCAAAGTCGGTTGGTGCATCATTTGTTCTTCCAGTATCTGGACGTCTTAAGATGCATTTTTTGACACTAAAGAGTCCCAAATTTGCAGCCTTTAATTCATCAAATATTGCAAGTGCATCGCCTTCATGCAAAAGTTGCAGCGTAAGCTTCATGTCGGTGCTAAAGACGCCAAATTGTTTAACAGGGTCACCGTTAGGGAGTTTGGCCCCTATCGGAATAGGCTGTACAACGCCGTTTGTTCCTTCTTTTGGAACGAGTCGTTGTGGAGAAATATCGTATTTGATGGCAATGCCAGGCCAACGTTTTTCAATAATACGTAATTGCTCTACCCATTCCAACCGCTTTTCTTCACCAAAAATACCGCGCTCTTCTAGCTCTCTAAGCACGGGCAAATATTTAACAATTGTGTCTCGCTCTTGTCCGCTTTCTCGCAATTTGGTTTGCGCCTGCGATTTGCTGCCTGTATTGGCATCTAGTTTTTGCGTGAAGGTTTTATCTTGCTCTTGTAAAAACAGAATAAGTGCCATCATGCTGAGCAGAATGCTTACGCCAATAGCAACGCTTCGGCGAAGGTTGCGAGGCCAAGTTTTCCAACTCCATGTCAGCTCTTTGGTGGATGCGGATGAGCCCGAGGCGTCCTCGTCCTCGTCTTCATATTGGCCATCAGCTTGTGCGTTTAACGTTGCCATAGCTTGATCTCAAAACTAAGTTCGGATGATTCTTGCTTCCCAGATCCCGAAAGCGAGGCTTTGGTGCTGAGATCTAGTGGCTTTTTAGTAACTTCAGCGCGGATGTCGGGATTGCGATTGAAGTCGAGAACAAGCCTCGATAACGCATCTCTTGTGCCACGCAGGTCATCACTGGCAATGCCGCGAATATTGCCAGCTAATACCAGTGTAGCAACGTCCTTTTTTTCTTTTGACGCGAGAGGAAGCAGCCCGGGAATGGCATTAGGCGTAGCAGGCTTGTTAGGCACATCCCCAACCCACTCCATTTTTTCAATAATCATGCCTGGATGCCTTGCTAGAGTTTGACCCGCTGCTACCAAGATGTCGCGCATATTGGGCGGCGTAGCCGCCTTGATGTTGTCCCATCGTTTACTCATATCTGCTAGTTGCGTTGCCGTGAGCGGAGTGGGCGGAAAATTTTTAGCAATGGCTTGATAGCGCTGCGATGCCGTATTGGCAGCTGCTTGCGCGGCATCAATGTCGAGTTGTTTTTGCCATAGCTGCGCAGTTGAAAAAGATGCATAAATAACAGCCGCCGCCGCAATGCCAGCGCTGATCATATAAATGATGCGCGTTACGCGAACGCTTAAATCTCGCTTGCTATAAAACGCGGGCGCTAATTGCTTTAATGGCTGATGTTTTGCCAAAGCCGCAACATAGACTAAGTCGGCTAGCGAACTGGCCACCCAGTGATAGTGATCTCTTGAGTTCGATTTAGTCGATGCATGTGTGCCCCTGGCATCAACATTGGGCGGCATGACGACATAAAGATGCATGCCTGCTCGGTCGCTTTTAAGTAAGCCGCTTCCAATTAAATATTCGCGTAATCTTGCTGTCTCGCTATAGATAGTTTCAAACCACTCGGTATCGTTTGTAGCAGGATGAAGTGCTAACCGAGAGAAGCGCACCTTCCCGCCAACCAATACGGATTGGCGTAAGCCTTCTGCGTGCGGCGTAACAAGCACGCCAATATCATCTTCATTTTTGAGCGGCTTAATTTTGAGCAGCGTGAGTGCCGTCGGCGTAATCATCACGGGTGAATAAATCCCGCGAATTCGCGCATCGCAACTTTGCAAGGCGTCTAGCCATGGCGTCAGTCCTTCGGCTCTGCCTAGCGTGTAGCCAAGAACACGTAGTTTGTCTGGCTGCGAGCGACTTTTCCCTTGGAGCTCTGACCAACGGTAGGCGCTGTCAGAGCCTGATTGCGCAGACATCCTTTCAATCCATGCTGTTTTGGCTGCCCCCCTCATTACGGGCATCACTCCGCCCCAAAAAGTCTCTTCACTTTGATCAACTAAGACAACCCACGGTATGCTGGGCCATTGCTCCGCAAACAGAGCTAAATCAGACGCCTGCTGCAGACCGCTAGGTGGTTCAATAAGCGTTGCACCTTTTGATTTGACAAAGTAGATATGTGCTTTGCCAGATGACAGATGCAGGATATACAGCGGTTTAGAGCTCTTGATGAGATCAAGTGAGCTAAGCATCAGAATTTACTCCCCCCAATCACGTTGATATAGAGAGGTCCAAGCGTAAAAACGATGATGAGCGCCATCATGCCACCTAGCACAATGGTCATAATGGGTTGCAAACTTGCTTGCAGATTTTCGACTGCGTCGCGTGCTTCACGGGTATACATGTAGCTAACGTTTTTGAGCGACTTGTCGAGCGAGCCTGTCGCTTCGCCAACACGCAGCATGCTAACCACCATAGGGGGGAACAATTCGCTTCCTGTAAAGGCTGCCGATAAGCTTTTACCCTTACCAATTTGAATGCGAGCGCTTTTGACGGCCTCGGCCATCGCTTTATTGCCCACTGCTTTTTCAACAACCTTGAGTGCATCGGTCACGGTGACGCCTGCCGCATACAGCATGGCTAAAACGTAGGAAAAACGTGCCAACGAAATACGAGAAAGTACTTTTCCAACGATAGGTATTCCAAGCTTGAGTCGATCAACCCTGCCTTGCATAGGGCCTGGAATTTTTCCAAAAAAGAAAATTAAAGTAACCAGCGTGCCAGCACTTAGCCCCATGATTGGCCAATGATTAACGACACCGTCTGACATCCACATTAAGACTCTCGTTTGCCATGGCAATTCGATTTGGAGCGTTTTGAGCAGTTGTGTAATTTGCGGTACTACATAGCCCAGCATAAAGAGCATGACGCCCGTAATGACGACAGTTACGATGATGGGATAGGTCAAGGCCTTTTTTGTCTGGCTAGCCATTTCGTGCTGCCATTTAAGTGTCTCAGTAAGGTCTTCTAAAACTTCAGTGAGCTGCCCTGTTTGTTCGCCTGCTTGGATAAGATTTAGATAGACCTCGTCAAAAATTTTAGGTTGCGCAGCCATCGCTTGCGAGAGCGTTTTCCCACTAGATAGGCTTTCAATCAAATTGCTAATCACTTGGCGCATTGCCGCATTGCCTTCGCCTTCAGAGACATCTCGAAGCGCATCCAAAATAGTGACACCCGCTCGCATCATCATGCTGAGCTGAAAGCTGAAGTTGAGTAGTTGCTCTCGACCAACTTTTTGCTTGCCAAAAGAAATACCAGGACGGACAAGCGTGGCTTTTAGCAGCAATTGTCCAGATTGCTCGAGATGCGCAGCTAGAGTGGCGTGATCAGCGGCTTGGCTTTTGCCGTTGATCGTTTTACCATCAGTATTAATGGCTTTCCAAGTGTAGACAGGCATAAGAGGTCGTGCTTGGTTTAACGCTCGGCGAAACTAACAACACGGCTAGCAGCTTCTATGGTTGTATCGCCTATGAGTACACGTCGAATGGCGTCATCGCGTAGTGTTAGGAAGCCAGCGCTACGGGCATAACGAGCAAGTTCGGGTGGGCTTGCGTTAGTCGCAATAAGCTCATCCATTTTTTCATCGAAGAGTAGCACTTCCATCAGCACAAATCGACCTCGATAGCCAGACTGGCCGCAGTGCTCGCAGCCAACTGCTTTATAGATGCGTGTGCTAGAGACATCTGCATCAGCAACGCCCAATAGCTTTTGGTCATTGGGTGTTAATTGTGTGGGTAGTTTGCACTGTGTGCAGAGCTTGCGCGCAAGGCGCTGACCAATGACGCCAATCATATTGCCAGCCAAAATTTCTGGACTCACGCCAATATCGCGCAAACGCTGCACAGCAGCTAGGGCTGAATTGGTATGCAGGGTTGCAAAGACTTGGTGCCCTGTCATTGCTGCTCGGAAGGCCATTTCTGCAGTTTCTTGGTCGCGAATTTCTCCAACCAAAATCACATCGGGATCTTGCCGCATCAAAGCGCGAACACCATCCGCAAAAGTGAGTTTCTCTGTAATTTGTGTTTGACGGATGAGCGGCAGCGGATATTCAATAGGGTCTTCCAGCGTCATCACGTTAACGTCTTCGGTGCTAACGGAGGAAAGTACGGAGTACAGCGTTGTTGTCTTGCCACTACCCGTTGGGCCAGTGACAAGGACAATCCCTTCTGGCTTTGCGACGGCCGTATTGATGCAGCGCCGCGCATGATCACTGATGTCCACGCGCTTAAAAGGAACAATGTTTTTGTTCTTATCAAGCAAGCGTAAGACAATGTTTTCGCCATGCGCCGTTGGTAGGCACGCAGCACGGAAATCAATATCGTTGATGCCAAGTTTCATGCCAAAGCGACCATCTTGCGGTAGTCGATTTTCAGCAATGTTCATACCCGCCAAAACTTTGAGCTTGACGGCTATGCCTGACCAGATCGAAGAATGCAACAGGTGTGTTTGTTTGAGTACCCCGTCAATGCGCAAGCGTACGCGCAAAAAATACTCGTCTGGTTCAAAGTGAACGTCAGAGGCTTCTAAATCGTAGGCTTGTTGCAAGATAGCTTCAACAATTTTGTCGACTGGGGGCTCTTTGCCACCTGTAGCCAAAATGCTTTCAACTGAAATGCGCTCACCAAATACGCGGTCAATTTCGCGGTGCAATTCTGCATCGCTAGCAAGGCCTAGTTTGACTTGAAGAATGCCTTGGCCGCGCAAATAAGCGGTAACTTGGTCAATGCCTATAAGATCACTTGGATCTGTTACCGCTAGTAGCACATGACCTGTGCTGGAGCGTGCCACAGGCAGCATTTTGTGATGCCGAGCTAGCGAGCCAGAGAGTAAGCGCTGCACAGCAGGATCTGGCCTTTGTGCGGTGATATCCACCACGGGCAGTTGCAACTGCACAGCTCGAATATCTCGCAATATCGAGGCTGACATGAGTCCTAGCCTTGTGATGTGCGTGTGTAAGAAGCCACCTAAACGCTTTTGCTCAGCAAGCGCAATGCTGAGCTCACTTGTCGAGAGATGCTTCTCTGCGATCAGTTTGTCGGCTAATTCACGGTCTGTTTTGCGTAATAAGCCTTTGCTTGTGTCGCTTTGTATCATGGCTGCGCCGTCAAAATTCGCAGGCGCGCGCGAGCTAAGTCGCGGCTAAACACAGCACTAGTTTGGTTTGCCAAGTTAAGTGCCACAACATATTGCCTTGCCGCTTCTCGATTACGGCCTAACTGGTCAAGAGCTAGTGCTAGGTTGTAGGCGTAGTCCGGCTGGGTTGGTGATAGGGAGGCTGCGCGGCTAAACGCACGCTCTGCTTCGCCAAAGCGATTTTGGTCGTAGTACAAGACTCCTAGCGTGTAATGCACAGCGGCCGGATGCTCGCTACGCTCAAGTAGTTGCTTGAAGCGAGTTTCTTCGGCTACCAAATCACCACCACCAATTAAGTAAAGAGCGCTCATGCCATCGCTGTCGCGAGGGTAAAGCTCTACGAGCCGCCTGAGTGTGGATAGTGCTTGATCGGTGTTCCCAAGAGCTTGGTGCGCATAAGCGATACCAAGCAGGGCATCACGCTGAGTCGGATTGCTAGTAAGCACTTGGCTATAGGCTTCTCGCGCTTGTGCAAATTGGTTTTGACCGAGTGCTTTGTATCCTCGCATGACATCAGCATCCACAGTTGCACGAAGCATGCTGCGCTGAATCTGTGGCTGGGGATCAATTTGCTCGGCAGCTTGGATTAGTTTTTGAACGTTATTAGCAGCCAATTTTTTAGCGGCAGCGTCTTCTACAACTCGATTGCTTTGTGCAAAAGTCGATAAAGATAACGTTAATAAACCAAGAGCAACAAGCTTCATTTTTGCGTCCCCCAAGCCTCAGAAGGCGTGCCATTGAAGAAGGTGCTCGTGGGTAATTGTGATTTGTATTCTTTGTAATCTCCGTTAACTGAAGCGTCTTTGATCACGATAGGGCGCATAAAAACGACAAGCTCAGTCTTGGCTCTAACTTCGCTGCGCGAGCCTGCTAGCGTGCCGACAACAGGCACACGATTAATCCCCGGAATACCTTGCTCGGCGCTAACATTCGATTCTTGCATGAGGCCACCCAAGACAGCAATTTCACCACTTTGTACGCGAAGAATCGATTCGAGCTCCCGCGACTGGACAACGGGGATGAGATTGGTAATTGGCGGTGTGGCATTTACCAAAACAGGATTCGGATCTACGATGGTGCTAATAACGCGAGTAATGCTTGGGTGGACGTTGAGTGTGACTTCACCAGAGTCTGAAATCTGCGGTGTTACTGTCATCACAAAACCCACTGGAATCGTATTGATGTTCGACGTATAGGAGGCGGGGGACACAATGACGTTGGCGTTTGTTTGCGCAGGCGTATATGACAGAGTCACATAAACGTAATTGTCGATAACCTTAATGATGGCTGTTTGATTATTAATAACAGATAGCTTGGGACTTGATAAAACCTTTGTCGTACCAAAACTTTCTAGCAGGCTGACTGCGGCTGAAATATCGCCAATTGCGGTCCCGGTTCTCGCAAAACTAATCGTCGCTGCGTTGGTACTACTGAGTGATGAGGACGATGTGAGATTGACGGTTAGCCCTCTTGCTGCGCCAGTGGAGATAATTTGTGACCAATTAATGCCCGATTGCGAGTTGGCAGAGAGCTGCACTTCGACAACAGTTGCTTCAATCAAGACTTGACGCCTTGCGCCAGCCATGACCCGATCTAAAAAGGCTCGCACACGCTCATGACCCTTGGACGTGGTGTTAACGCCGACAATGCCAGATTCCTTGTTAACCATGAGTGGGTTATTCGTCGCTCCGTTCACGCTACCTCCTGCGGTCATACCGCAAGCTGTCGCGGCTGATACGGGTGCTTGTGTAGGAGTGGTTGTTCCACCTGACGCGGCTCCTGCTGCACCACTGCCTGAGCCGGTAATATTTGTCGCTGTTGATGGCGTTAGTGCCGCGTTGCTAGCTGCTTGGTTTTGTGTTGCATTCGCACTCAAGACTTGCCGCATCAAATCCGCCGCTCCGGCTGTTCCTGCTGCATTTTGAGCTGTAGCCGTGCCGGTTGTGGCTGCAGTTAATGCTTGATTAGCCTGCACAGCTTTAGTTAATTCAAGCGCTACTTTCAACCGATCATCACGATCCTGTATACGTAGCTTATCCGCCTGCTCATCACGTTGATTTCGGCTTTGGTTGGATGTCACCACAATTTGGCAAACATTAGAAATTAATGTTTCCCAAAAACGATTTTCACTCGATGACTTAATGGATGAGTCCGATGAACCAGAACTTGATGCGGCACTCCCACCAAGCGAGGCGCTCACAGAGACTTGATTGCTTGACTGGCGTTGCAAATTCACATAATCGATAGAGTAGTTTTGCAGATAAGGGGTGTCTGGCTGCACACGTAGCAAATTGCCACTGATTTCGTAGCGAATATCGCTTTGCGCAGAGATGCGCTCTAGCAACTGCGGTAAGGTTTGATCTGTCGCGTTCAGTGTGACTCTGCCTCCGACAGCAGGGTGAATGTCCACATTCAGCTTGTTATCACGTGCTAACGCAAAGAGCAGTGTTTTAACAGGAACGTCATTCACAACAACACTAAAAGCCTCTTGAGCCGCTCTCGGCGTAGGCGCAGGAGGCACTGCTGGCAAGCGAACAGGCCTTAGGCTTGGTGGCGTTAAAGTGGCTGCAACAGATGATTTTTCAATGACGTGACGATCGCTCAAAGGCTGCTGCGGCAAATTGCAGGCAGCCAAAAAGAGACTTGTAATGATAGTGAGGAACACTAATTTCATAGAACGTCAAGATTATCAGAAAACTTTAATATTTCAATAAGTTATTGTTGCTTTGGCGAGTCATTTCTCAAGTGAGTGAGATTATTAAAAAGAATTAGCGGGATTTGGCGTAGACGATGTTGAGCTTGCTGCGTTGCTAGCAGCAGTGTTTGTCCCGGTTGTAGTGGTTGTCGCTGTGCCCGACGTGCCTCCACTTGATCCACTAGTGCTGCCTGACGAGCTAGCAGTTGTTGTTGCAGGAACTTGGCTAGCTGGCGTAACAACACAAGTAGCTGTTGCTGTTTTATTGATGTCATCACCTCGCCCATAGACCGTTACTTGCCCAGTAGCACTGGTACAAACAATCTTATCGGTAGGATTTTTCATTGTGAATTTGAGTATGCGATGCGAATGATGATCATCGTCGTGATCGTCATCGTCATCGTCATCATGATCACCATCTTCTTTGCTGTGCGATTTGCCTTCGCCTTGACCTTCAATTTCTCCATTTTGCGAAATGGTTGCAGAACCCTTACCTTCCAAGCGGTCCCCAGCCTCGGTAATCGATCCTGTACATGCAACTAAAAATAAAGTTGCCGAAATCAGCAACGTAGAGATAACGGCTCGAATGTATTTCGTCATGATGTTCTCCTAAATAGGATATAGAGATTGATCGGCTTCATAGTAATAAAACTCCTTGGCATTGCCCTGGTCCATCAACTTTCCAAACATAAGCACTTATAGCATCTGAATCCACGCAGTTTGCAAAGGGCGGTGAGACGAGTGTTCCATTGATGGTTGGAATCTGGTCACTAAAGCGAAATTGGCCAAAGGTAGGATTGCCATCATCTATTTTTCTATCTATTTCAGCCAAAGCTTTCGAGTCTATCGCACCACCAGTGGTCACCATCGCTTTACTGCCTTCGTTTGCTTGGGTGGATAAATAGTATGTTCCAAGGGCATTTGTTGTCGGGACATTGGATGGAAATGCAAAACCTAGCGGCTGACCAAAAAGATTAGTCGGACTAAAGCTTGCTGTTGGGTTGCTAGATGATGTTTGCTTTGTCATGCACTGCGAGCATGACAAAAACCCTGCTTGAGAAATGTTATTAAAAAATTGCTGGCTATCACCTATGGGTACCCAGCCATCCCCCGCAACAAGCAAGGCGGGCGCTGCGTTTGCATTAATCAACGCGGCCTGAGCGGCTGTTAAATCGCCTGCTAAAGCGCTATAGCGGTCTTGGAATCCGTAGTAGGCGACCTGAACTGCACGCACTTGGTCAATGACATTTCGCACTCGTGCCGAAGCAATAAGTTCTTGTCCACGCAAAATACCGCCAATCAATAAGCCAATCAACACTAAGACAATAGCCGACTCAACAAGGGTAAATCCTTTTTGAGGATAGTTTTTAGGTGCTGTAGGACGCATTTTGATTAGCTCTATAGCTGTCCTCATAGCAAGGATGCGCCTTGACAAGATCCAGAGGGATTAACCGTCCATGCAAACGGAACCGATGCACCATTAAAGCAGCTAGCAGATCGCGCTGCACTGACGAAAATGGATGCTCCCGATGTTGCGGTTTGTGCAGCAATATCGGTATATCGAAATTGTCCCGTTCCTGGGCTGCCATCATCAGCTTTGCGGTCAACCTCTGCAAGCATCGCCGAATAAATACCGCCACCGGTGATGAGTAATGGCTTGCCGCCTTCGCTTTGATCGCCTAAAAAAGAAATGCCCCCGGCCGTGCTTCCTCCTACCGTAGGCGTACTTCCTGCAGTTGCGCCTGTATTAAAGTAAAAAGCGAGAGGTTGACTATAAACATTGACAGGACTATTGGCTGCAGTAAGCCCTGCAGCTGGGGGTAAATATGTTGCAGCTGTGGCTGCCGCACCAGTAACGCCTGGTGTAATAACCGCGGTGCTAGCGCATGACGCACAAATAAGAAAACCTGCCTGCGTCAAATTGTTAAAGAAGGCGGGACTATCTTCTAAGAGCACATTGCCATCACCTGCTGATACAGCAGGGGCTGTATTGCTGTCGATCAATAAAGCCTGCATGCTTGTCAGATCACCTGGCAACATTTTGTATCGATCTACAAAGCCATAAAACGCAGTCTGAATACTACTTTGTTGTGACACGATCGCGCTAGCGCGTGATGCATCCATTAATTCGTTGCCGCGCAGTATGCCGCCAATGAGCAATCCGATGATGACAAGCACCACTGCAATTTCGACCAAGGTAAAACCACGTGAGACGAATCTAACGAAGGTAGGTTTTTTCATGCTGCACCTTGCTTTATTAAAACCCTACTGACAAGAAAAAACAACCGCCAGCAAGTCATTGTTGGCGGTTGTTTTTATCTAATCAAGGAGTCAGATACATGAAGCTTTAGAACAAAGTCGCACCTTGGCAGCTTCCAGGAGGATTGACTAGCCAAGTAAAGCCTGCAGCAGCACTGCCATTCCAGCATGCGTTAGAAACTGCTTGCGTTACCTTTGGAGCCGCAATAGATGTCGTGCCTGTATCGGTATAACGGAACGAGCCGCCAGCAGGATTGCCATCATCAGATTTGCGATCCATTTCAGCCAGCATATTAGAAGCAATGGTGTTGCCTGTTGTAAGAAGAGGCTTGGAAATTTCAGCAGTTGCAGATAAAAACTCAATCGAGCCAGCTGTACTACCACCAGTGATTGCGGTGTTGTTGAGGAAGGTTAATGGCGCACCATAAACGTTCACAATTGTGTTAGTCCCAGACAGGGTAGCTGGAGGAATATAAGTGGCTGCTGTTGCAGCGGCGCCGCCTGCAACAGCAGCTGTACCTGGGGTTACCAGTGCAGTTGAAGAGCAAGGTGTGCAAGAAATGAAGCCTGCTTGAGAGATGTTGTTAAAGAACGCCGGGCTATCAGCAACCAAAACAACGCCATCACCAGATACGGAGGCAGGTGCCGTCGTGCTGTTGATTAGCAATGCTTGCGCAGCTGTTAAATCGCCAGGCATCATTTTGTAGCGGTCAATGAAGCCGTAATAGGCAGTTTGAATGCTGCTTTGCTGGGCCGAGATCGAGTTGATACGTGCAGAGTTCAGTAACTCTTGTCCGCGTAGCACGCCGCCAATTAAAAGGCCAATAATGACCAGCACAATGGCGATTTCAACAAGGGTAAAACCCCGTTGGACTTGTTTTTTCATTTTCAAAATAGACGATTTCATGTGAAAACTCCTTGATGGATTGTTGAAACGTATGCGATAGCGAAATCACTATGCATGGACGCATTCTAGCGCATCGCATGAAGCATGTTATAGGGTTTTCACCTATTCATGTGAATAAATGAATCTTCTTTGCTTGGTTAGGTATTAAAAACGCTTTGTTGCTTGCTCACGCAGCCATTTTGCGTGCATAGCATTTGCATCTACTTCGCTGACACCAAAGACGGTATTTGCTCCTGATTCTTCAGGGGAGAGCACTGTCGGTTGGGGGTCTAAAAATGTGGTGGGTAGTTGATTAGCTCTACGTCCACGCCACCTTTTGAAGGCCTGAGTCAGTAAATAAAGTAGCGCTAACGCAACAACTAATCCGCCTGCAAGCATTGGCCACTGCGCCAGCCAGTTATCAAGACCAGATGCGGGTGGTGGCAAAGGCTTTGCCATACGAACAGGCATCTTTGGCGCTGCAGGTGGCATAAGACTAGATACCGCTGGAGCTGGCGACGCCACGGGCGCGGAAGCTGGGGTTGCAATAACGACTTGTGGGGCGGTGACTTTAGAGCTTGCCGTAGCAGTTTTGTTTTTAGGTATTGAAGTATTTGCCTTGGGCTTATCAATAGTAGGCGTAGGATGTGTGGGCAATGTTCTGCTGGAGGACAAGTGCGGCTGCTCGGGCACGGGTGTTGTTTCGGCTACCGACTCAAATCGAATAACCGGTGTGAGCAGAACGTTTAAATCTAGCTTTTCTTCCTGAGAAGTACTGACGGCGGCTACGGTAGGCAAAGGCATTCCAACGAAGCGGCTGACAGTATCAAACATCAAGTGCAATGGCTTAAAGCTACGCCTGCCGGAATTATTGAGCGTCATGAGTAGCTCTGTTGATGGCTCGGGATTGCCTCGTTTGGGTACAACGACGATGGCCAGTCGTTGCTGGAGCCGATTCTTCACGCTAAAACTAGCATCACTTAGCCATTGTGGATAGTTCATGCCTTGCGCCGCATGCTGCGCAGGTGTTGCCAGTCGTATGGTTGTATTGGCGCTTAAGCTTTGCACGGTGCTGGCATCTAACGGGAGCTCAAAAATGAGTGGAGCCCCTTCGGCTGACAAAATGATGGGCGCTTGGGCATGACTGGGCATTTGCAAGCTGACGCAAATGAACAAACACAACGGCAGCCAACGCGTCAGCGTTTTCATAGAATACAAATCTTTTCGCATATCAGTAGGTTGCAAGATGAATGATCGTTTCCAAAAAAGCCGCACAGCCATTGCTGCTTTGACTCGCCTAACTTTACTTGAGTCTTGGCGCGGGCGCAGCGGACGCTTTTTGTTCATTGCGCTTATCGCGATTCAAGTTATCGCAAGTGTAGTGACCGAAATGGCCGTGACCGAGTCACTAGAACTTCGCCTGACCACTTCTGCGTTTTTGTACCGCATGTGCCTTATCTTTTCGCTTGGCGTCTCTATGATTGCTAGCGTGGTTCGAGAGCACGAGAGCGGCTTTGTGCATGTACTTTTAGCGCATCCTATCTCACGTATGCAATACGTGCTCGGACGCATGCTGGGTTACAGCATCACGGCATTAATTGCTGCGCTGTCAGTGCTGTTGGTGATGGCTGTTTGGGTGCCTATCGATCAGTGGAGCGCGTTGCTTTTGTGGTCGATATCGCTTTGGCTAGAGCTGATTGTGACGGGGGCTGTCGCCTTGTTTTTTGCGCTTGGACTGCGTAACATGGTCGGCTCGATGGTGATGTGGCTTGCGTTTTATATCTTGGCTCGCGTGTTAGATGTGGCACGCACCATGGCCGCAACACCCATTGGGCAAGACCCCACCAGTTTTCAGGCCGTTGCAGGGCAATGGATGTTTCAGCTGATGGGTTGGGTGATTCCACCGCTGGGCACCTTCACACGTGCGGAGTGGTTGCTTGGCAACATCATTCCAACGCTGCAAACGTGCGGCATTTTGGCGTTGTGGGCGCTTGTTTATGCGTCGATTTGCGTTGCGGCGGCGGCGATTGATTTTTATCGTCATGAAATCTAATTTTTTGCAGGCTCGGCTGCGCGAACGCGTGCGCCTCTTTTTTGCTAAGCGCAAAGCACAAGCGCCTGCGCCAAAGACGTTGTGGGTTTTATTGGTTGTGGGTTTGCTGACTAGCGGCATCCTGTCAACTGTGCGCGGTAAGCCTCAAGCTAGTGCTGATGCGCTAGGTTGGCCGCCTGGCAATCAAGGGGCACGACTTATTGCACTTGACGAACCAGTTGCTTTTGCCAAGATGCTTAATTTAGTGACCCAAGCGCATGATGTTCAGCCTGGCCTTTCTCTTGCATATGGGCAGCTTAATTACGACCAACTCACCAAATGGTTAGACCTTTCGCTTGAGCTGGATCCCACAGGACAATATCCGCTCATGGCAGGCGCACGGCTTTATACCCAAAACTCGGCAGACCTTGCACGCCAGCGCAAAATGACGGACTGGGTTGCTGCTAGATTTTTAGATGATCCAGAGCGACGCTGGCAATGGCTGGCGCATGTGGCATACGTTGCAAGGGTGCAATTTAAAGATCAGCCGCTTGCCATGCAGTATGCGGAAACGCTGCGCAATAAAACAGAAAACATTCCGTCCGTGCCTGCATGGGCGCGGCAGCTAGATATCTTTTTTAAGATTGAATCCAAAGACTCGGAAACCGCTAAATTTTTGATTGGTGGTTTGCTGCATAGCGGGAAAATAACTGACCCTAACGAGCTGCGTTTTTTGGCGCACACGCTCAAAGAATTGGAAGAAGGCAAACGATGACAACAGCGCACATCACAACCAGCGTGGCTTTGGAGGCCCTGCATGTTGAAAAAATTTATCCAACAAGACCTGACTTCAAGGCTTTAAACGATGTCAGCCTAGGTGTTCAGGCGACTGAATGCTTTGCCTTGGTTGGTGTGAATGGCGCAGGCAAAACAACGCTCATCAAAAGCTGGCTGAACCTCACGACAGTTAGTAAAGGCTCGCTCGCTATCTTTGGTGTGGATGCCACCACGCTGGAAGCACGTCAACGCATGGCGTACATGCCCGAGCGTTTTGCACCGCACGGCTGGCTCAAAACTCGTGACTACATTCAGCTCGTGCTATCGCTTCACGGCGTCGCGTGGGATGAGGCCGCTGCCGTGCAGACCTTATCAGATATGGGTTTGCAGGCAAACGTCCTCAAGCTCGCGATGCGTGAGTGCTCCAAAGGCATGAGTCAAAAGATTGGACTCGCGGCTGCGTTTTTATCGAACCGTGAGTTACTGATATTGGACGAGCCGATGAGCGGACTCGACCCGATTTCGCGCGTGCAAGTCAAAGGTCTCATTCGCCGCATGAAGGAGCAAGGTCGCACGGTCTTTATGTGCACCCACGCGCTGGGCGATGTGGGCGAGTTGGCTGACAGGCTCGCTGTAATGCACGGCGGTGAGATTCGCTTTGTCGGCACTGTGCCCGAGTGGCTAGTTAAGTACAGCACCGATAATCTAGAGCAAGCATATTTAGCAACCGTGAATGGATAAATCAAAAAATGAAAATTGCAGTTTTGGCTGGCGACGGCATTGGTACAGAAATCGTGGCTGAGGCCGTCAAAGTTTTAAAAGCTTTGGATTTAAAAATGGAAATGGAGTCGGCGCTGGTTGGTGGCGTGGCTTACGACGCATTCGGTCATCCGCTACCGCCTGCCACGCTGGCGCTAGCCAAAGCATCGGACGCGATTTTGTTTGGCGCCGTGGGTGATTGGAAGTACGACAAACTGGAGCG
>CANBRV010000003.1 GCA_947372005.1 Comamonadaceae bacterium
AAGCAACAAAAATATGAGCCTGCTCTTCAGGTCACCAAATTTGTTACTTTTTGCGAGTGTTGCTGCCGTTGCCACGTATAAGTCTCTATCAGATCAATTTATTAAGCGAAGGTTCCGCCGGCCGCTTCAACTGCAGCCTTAGCACCAGCTGTAGCGCCAATACCAGTCAACTTAACAGCTTTTGTGAGAGCCCCCGTTTTTACAACTTTGACCACACGAATCAACTCACCAACCAAACCAGCCTGCTTAAGTGTCAACATATCAACTTCTGAAGCGCCTAACATCTCAAGAGTTGTCAAGGTGATTTCAGCATTGAAACGCAATGTTGTGGATTTAAAGCCGCGTTTTGGCAGGCGACGATGCATAGGCATTTGTCCACCTTCAAAACCAACCTTATGAAAACCACCTGCGCGAGATTTTTGACCTTTATGGCCGCGACCTGCAGTTTTACCTAAGCCTGAACCGATGCCACGACCGACACGACGCTTGGCGTGTTTTGCACCCGCTGCTGGAGAAATGCTATTGAGTTCCATGTGTATCACCTAAAGCTATATCAGATTACTTTAACTAAGTAGCTGATCTTGTTAATCATTCCACGCACGGCTGGCGTATCTTGCAATTCGCTAGTGCTACGAATTTTGCGCAATCCCAAGCCACGCACAGTTGCGCGATGAGACTCTTTGCAACCGATAGGGCTGCGGATCAATTGAATTTTTACGGAGGTAGTTGCGGTCATGATTGACTTACTTTCAAACAAAAATGTCTTCGACAGACTTACCGCGCTTAGCCGCGACTTCAGACGGCGTAGTTGAACGCTTCAGCGCATCCAAGGTAGCACGAACCATGTTATATGGATTTGTTGAGCCGTGGCTTTTTGCAACGATATCCGTAATACCCATGACTTCAAAAACTGCGCGCATAGGACCACCTGCAATAATGCCAGTTCCTTTTGGTGCGGCAGCCAACATCACGTTAGCGGCACCGTGCTGACCCATCACTGTATGATGAATGGTTCCATTTTTAAGCGAAACCTTAATCAAATTACGGCGCGCTTGCTCCATTGCCTTTTGAACCGCAACTGGAACTTCTTTTGTCTTGCCTTTTCCCATGCCAACACGGCCATCTCCATCACCGACAACCACTAATGCTGCGAAACCAAGAATACGACCACCCTTCACCACCTTAGTGACGCGGTTGATTGCAATCATTTTTTCGCGCATGCCATCATCGCGTGCTGGGTCTGCTGATTTTGCTTGAATTTTTGCCATTTTGATATTCCTTGTATGCTGTCAGCTGCTTAGAACTGGAGTCCAGCCGAACGAGCAGCCTCTGCGAGCGCCTTGACACGACCATGGTATGCAAAACCAGCACGGTCAAAAGCGACACGCTCAACACCTGCAGCTTTTGCCTTTTCAGCAATTGATACGCCAACAGCAGTCGCCGCAGCTGTTGTTGCACCTTTACCAGTTGCACCCAATGCACTGCGCATAGACGTTTCTGCTGTAGAAGCTGATGCCAAAACTGTAGCACCATCCGCTGACACCAAAGTTGCATACATATGCAAATTTGTGCGGTTAACAGATAAACGTGCAATATCTTGCTTTCCGATACGGATGCGAGTTTGACGCGCACGGCGTAGACGCTGTTCTTTTTTTGTCAACATCATCTCAATCCTTATTTCTTCTTAGTTTCTTTGATCACAATGCGCTCATCGATGTAACGAATACCTTTGCCCTTGTATGGCTCAGGTGGACGAACAGCACGAATCTCGGCGGCAATCTGACCAACACGCTGACGATCAGCACCTTTAATCAAAATTTCAGTTGGCGTTGGAGTTTCAACTTTGATGCCTGCCGGCATATCAAAATTAACAGGATGAGAGTAACCAACTGTTAGGTTTAATTTAGAGCCAGTCGCTTGAGCTTTGTAACCCACGCCAACCAAACTCAATTTCTTTTCAAAACCCTTGCTGACACCAACAATCATGTTGTTTACCAGCTGACGCAACGTACCACTCATCGCATTTGCTTCACGCGAGTCATTACTTGGAACAAAACTAATTTTTCCAGAGTCGTTAGTTATCGTTACAGCCGCATGCTGAGTCAAACTGAGCGTACCACCAGCACCCTTAACGCTGATAATGTTATCTTTGAAACCAATCTCCACACCAGCGGGGACGGTTACGGGCATTTTTCCTACTCGAGACATATCAATCTACCCCTCTTAAGCCACGTAGCAAAGAACTTCGCCGCCTACGCCATTAGCGCGAGCTTTGCGATCAGTCATGACACCTTTAGGAGTTGTGACAATCGCCACACCTAAACCGTTCATCACTTGCGGAATAGCATCGGAGCCTTTGTAGACACGCAAACCAGGACGGCTGACGCGCTCAATACGCTCAATAACGGGACGTCCCGCGTAATACTTCAAAGCAATTTCCAACTCAGACTTACCGCCTTCAGTTTTTACTTTGAAACCATCAATATAACCTTCGTCTGCCAACACTTGCGTAATAGCAATCTTCACTTTAGAAGACGGCACCGTTACCAAAGGCTTCGCGACTGCTTGCGCATTGCGAATACGTGTCAACAAATCGGCAATAGGATCACTCATGCTCATTATTTGTTCTCCTGATTACCAGCTGGCTTTGGTGATGCCAGGAATTTCCCCGACAAAAGCCATTTCACGAATCTTGGCGCGAGCCAAGCCAAATTGACGGAAAGTACCGCGTGGACGACCAGTCAATTCACAACGATTACGTTGACGAGTTGGATTGGCATTACGAGGTATTTTCTGCAAAGCCAAACGTGCAGCAGCACGCTCATCTTCGGTTTTCTTTGCATCTTTAGATGCCGCTTTTAGCTCAGCATGCCTAGCTGCGAATTTCGCAACCAAGGTATCACGCTTGAGTTCACGCTGGATTAATGCTTGTTTAGCCACATTGCACCTTTAGTTTTTAAACGGGAAGCGGAAACCTGTGAGAAGCGCCTTGCATTCCTCATCTGTTTTCGCAGTTGTCGTAATACTGATATTGAGTCCACGCAAAGCATCAACTTTGTCGTATTCAATTTCAGGGAAAATAATTTGCTCTTTAACGCCAATGTTGTAGTTACCACGGCCATCAAATGCGCGACCAGAGATGCCACGGAAGTCACGAACACGCGGCAGAGCGATCGTCACAAAACGATCCAAGAATTCATACATCTGAACGCCGCGTAACGTAACCATGCATCCAATCGGCAAATCTTGACGAATCTTAAAGCCAGCAATCGCTTTTTTAGCCTTAGTAACAACCGGCTTCTGACCAGCAATTTTTGTTAAATCAGCAACAGCATTGTCAAGAATCTTTTTATCAGCAACAGCCTCACCAACACCCATATTAAGGGTAATCTTGGTTAAGCGAGGAACTTGCATTGGCGATGTATAGCCAAACTTTGCAGTTAGCTCTGGCGCCAATTTCTCACGGTAAATTTGTTGTAAACGTGCCATTATTATTTGACCTTAAGCAGACTTCTTAGCAGGAACAGTTGTCTTGATCTCTTCGCCGCTTGATTTATAAACACGAACCCGCGTGCCATCCGTCAACGTCTTAATACCAACACGATCAGCCTTGCCGGATGATGCATTGAATATCGCCACATTGGATTGATGAATTGGCATCGTTTTATCAACAATACCGCCAACGACGTTCTTCATCGGGTTTGGCTTAGTGTGTTTTTTAGCAACATTAACACCAGCAACAACCACATGGCTATCGTCTTCACGCGAAATAACAATGCCGCGCTTAGCCTTATCTTTACCGGTCAAAACAATGACCTCATCACCTGTACGAATCTTATTCATGTCGCATGTGCCTTTATAGAACTTCAGGCGCCAACGACACGATCTTCATGAACTTCTCGGTACGCAATTCACGCGTCACAGGTCCAAAAATACGGGTGCCAATCGGCTCTAATTTAGCATTCAAGAGAACAGCCGCATTGCCATCGAATTTAACCAATGAGCCATCTGAACGGCGAATGCCTTTTGCAGTACGGACAACGACAGCACTATAGATCTCGCCTTTTTTGACGCGACCGCGAGGCGCAGCCTCTTTGATGCTGACCTTAATGACGTCGCCAACGCTTGCGTAGCGACGCTTGGAGCCGCCGAGCACCTTAATGCACAACACGGACTTAGCACCCGTATTATCGGCAACCTCTAATCGAGATTCTGTTTGGATCATATTATCTGTTTCCCAACTTGTACTGGACACCCAGTTAGTCTTGGTCTCGTCGTCCAACACACTCGGCATTTTTGCCAAGCGCATTATCCGTTGAGCTGATTTTGCGGCCTCTAGAAAAATCTTTCAACCGCGAAGCCTTCGATTATGCCATGCTTTTTTCACTTACGTCAACTATTTTGCGAAATATTTTTAAAATCTTGCAAACTAACCAAATCAAAGATGCCGCCAAACGGTAATTCAGGTGCAATTCGCTTTGTCATGCCTGATAAAACCTTGCCAGGTCCGCACTCAACAATCGCCTCGACGCCTTGCGCCTGCATTGCTTGAACTGACTCAACCCAACGAACAGCCCCAAAGGCTTGGCGATATAACGCATCCTTAATTCGCAAAACATCCACCTCGACAGCCACATCTACGTTGTTAAGCAGTGGTATTTGGGGCGCAAGCATAGTAATGTTGATTAATTCCTCCCGCAGTCTTTCTGCGGCAGGACGCATCAGGCTTGAATGAAATGGCGCTGACACAGGCAAAATTAAAGCACGCTTAGCTCCCGCGGCTTTTAACGCCTCGCAAGCCTTATCTACCGCAGCTTTCGAGCCCGCAATCACTGTTTGCATAGGGTCATTAAAGTTTGCCGCCTCAACAGTTTCTCCGCTTTGCATGCCGAATGCAGAAGTAACCTCATCGCAAATGGTCACAACCTTGATTGAATCCATCCCTAAAATTGCAGCCATGGCGCCGACGCCCACGGGTACAGCATCTTGCATTGCCATCGCTCGAAGCCGCACCAAAGGTACGGCCTGCGCCAAAGTCAAAGATCCGGCAGCCACCAATGCCGAATACTCACCGAGCGAGTGTCCCGCCACGATAGCTGGCAAAGCACCCCCCTCATGCAACCATGCACGATATGCTGCCACACCTGCCACCAACATAACGGGTTGCGTATTGGTTGTTAGTGCCAACTCTTCTTTTGAGCCTTCTCGGATAAGTTTCGCAATATCCTTCCCAAGCGCATCAGACGCCTCTTGCAACACTAACGTGACAGCTGGATGATCGCCCCAAGCGTCTAACATTCCAACAGATTGCGAACCTTGCCCGGGGAATACACATGCAAATTTTTTCATTTTGAACACCCTCTGAAATTCTTATGTCACCTAATACTGAACGAGCACTGCACCCCAAGTAAATCCACCACCCACGCCTTCCAGCATCAAGGTGTCGCCGCGCTTGACTTTGCCCGCTCGCACGGCGCTGTCTAAAGCTAGCGGAATCGATGCAGCCGATGTGTTGCCATGTTGGTCCACCGTCACAATCAGCTTCTCCAATGGCATCTTGAGTTTTTTAGCTGTACTTTGCATGATGCGTATATTGGCTTGATGCGGGATGAGCCAATCGATATCAGCATCTGTTTTTCCTGCTTTTGCCAACGCGCTTCGTGCCGCTGCTTCAAGCACGCCAACCGCCAACTTAAAAACAGCAGGGCCATCCATTTTTAATGTGGGGTCGCCCAATACAGATCCCCCAGCGACAGTGCCTGGCGTGCACAGGATGCCTGCGTGACGACCATCCGCATGCAGACTACTGGCAAGTATGCCTGGCTCCTGCGATGCTTCCAAAATCACAGCCCCTGCACCATCGCCAAACAGAACGCATGTTGTTCGATCCTTGAAGTCAAGAATGCGCGAAAATACTTCCGTCCCTACTACAAGCGCCCGTCTAGCCGTGCCCGTTTTAATAAGCGAGTCAGCGACCGTCAATGCGTATACAAAGCCACTGCACACGGCTTGCACATCAAATGCTGGGCAGCCATTCGTGATGCCAAGCTTGTTTTGCAAAATCGTGGCCGTAGATGGAAACACCATATCTGGAGTGGACGTTGCCACAATAATCAAGTCGATATCAGCTGCCTGTAAATTTGCAGCCGATAAAGCTTGATGAGCGGCTTCGAACGCTAAGGCACTACTGGTGACCTCTGGTTCGGCGAAATGGCGTGCGCGAATCCCCGTCCGCTCAACGATCCACTCATCGGACGTTTCCACGCCTTTTGCGGCTAATTCAGCGGCAAGATCTGCATTGGTTAATCTGCGCGGCGGCAAGTAACTGCCAGTAGCCACAATGCGTGAGTAAATCATCTAAAAATGTCCAATCGAATGAGTTATATCTTCTGAATTTTGGCGATGTTAGCTTGCACACTAGCAAGCAGCCCTTTACGGGCCGCGTCATATGCACGCTCCAAAGCAAAGCCATATGCCGCTTGGTCTGCCGAGCCATGGCTTTTAAATACCAAACCACGCAATCCCAGCAGTGCTGCGCCGTTATAACGACGATGGTCGACACGATTTTTAAACGCTTTGAGAACAGGATAAGCAAACACTGCTGCTACTTTTGTTAATGGATTTTTAGAAAACTCAGTCTTCAAAAATCCGCCCACCATGGCCGCTAAACCTTCGCTTGCTTTAAGTGCAACATTGCCAACAAAACCATCGCAAACCACAATGTCTGTAGTCCCTTTAAAAATGTCATTTCCCTCAACATTGCCAAAAAAAGAAATATCACCCCGATCATGCGCGCCTCGTAGCAGCTCTCCAGCGGCTTTGATCGTCTCATTACCCTTAATTACTTCTTCACCAATATTCAGCAAGCCCACAGTAGGTTTAGTTTTACCCTTCAACACAGCATCCAAAGCTGTTGCCAAAAAAGCAAATTGGAGCAAGTGTTCAGGCATGCTATCGACGTTGGCACCCAAATCAAGCATGGTGGTACTTCCGCCCGTTGCATTTGGCAGCTGTGCGGCAATAGCTGGACGCTCAATCCCATCTAAAGTTTTTAATACGTAACGAGAAATCGCCATCAAGGCACCCGTATTACCAGCGGAAACTGCTGCTTGCGCAGCACCAGATTTCACTTGCTCGACAGCAATGCGCATAGACGAGTCGCGTTTTTTACGCATGGCGGTCTCTAGCGAATCATCCATCGTGATCACATCTGCGGCAATAACTTTACTTGCTCTCTCGTGCGAGAAGTGATGTAGCGCCTGCTCAGTCCCCACCAAAATAAGGTGTGCATCTGCATGTGATTGTAAAAATGCTAGGCAAGCAGGTAGCGTCACATTGGCGCCCGCATCCCCCCCCATCACATCAACGCTGATCGTCGTGATAGCCATAAGATTGTGGAAAGTTAAAAAGCAGAAAACCCAGCCAGAACATGTCTGAAACTGGGTTTGTCAAAGCTCAAAATGAGATTAGGCGTCGTTTTTGGTTTTTACAACCTTACGGCCGCGATAAAAACCTGTAGGACTGATATGGTGACGCAAATGCACCTCACCTGTCGTTGGCTCAATGCCTGTACCAGGCGTATCAAGTGCATTGTGCGAACGGTGCATGCCGCGCTTAGAAGGAGATTTTTTGTTTTGTTGAACAGCCATGATTAACTCTAAAAATGAGATGGAACTTTTACATTAGAACCTCTGATTATAACTCAGTCAGGCGCGTAATCTTGCGCTTGCTTATTGCGAGCCGTATCAATTCCTAATTGTTTAAGCTTGCGATACAAATGCGTGCGCTCTAAACCCGTTTTTTCAGCTACTTTTGCCACTGACCCATGTTCAATTTCTAAATGATATGCAAAATATGCAATATCAAACTGCTCTTTCGCTTCACGCAGTGGCTGATCAAGCCTGAGTACGAAGTCGGGGCTGCGTGCGCTAGTAATACCACCATTTGGCACCTCAGCTTGAGCACCAAGGGGTGCGGGCAAGGCATTAGGCAACGTTACGTTTGCTACTGCACGGGATGCTTCAGGCTGCGAGACTCTGCCAGTCGACCTTTTTAATCCAGCATCGACTGCCTGCATTAATTTTTGTAAGGTAATTGGTTTTTCTAAAAATGATAGCGCACCCAACTTTGTTGCAGCAACGGCCGTTTCAATCGTCGCATGACCGCTCATCATGACCACAGGCATAGTCAGCTGCCCAGACCCGGACCACTCCTTCAATAAGCTCACCCCGTCGGTATCTGGCATCCAAATATCCAGCAAGACTAAGTCAGGGCAAGCTCTTGCCCGCGCCTCCCTAGCTTGTGCGGCATTTTCAGCCAGCTCGACTTGATGGCCTTCATCATCCAAAATCTCAAAAAGCAAGTCGCGTATGCCGTGCTCATCATCTACCACCAAAATATGTGCCATAGTTTTTGATTGGCTAAACGCCAACACTCCTCTTAGTCAACGGGAATAGTAATCGCACTCGCGCACCTGCACCTTCTTCTTCAGACTTATTGGATAGTACGATATCGCCTTGGTGTTCCTGCACAATCTTTCTCACAACAGCAAGGCCAAGGCCAGTGCCTTTTGGTTTTGTCGTGTTATAGGGTTCAAATGCGCGTGCAAGTATCTGAGCGGAAAAGCCCGCGCCATCATCTTCTATGTCGCATCGCACAGCCATAACGTCGCCAACAACACTAAGCTTAATAGCTACTTGAGAGCGCATAGCATCCAATGCGTTTTGCAGTAAATTATGAATAACTTGGCGCAGCTGCTCTGCATCACCTTGAATCATGGGCAACACTTCATCAGCTACTAAACGAACTTGGCCTTGCTGAACTTCATGCTCGTATAACGATAACGTATCTTGAATAATGACAAGTAAAGATACCGACTGCAAACGCGCGCTAGGCAGCCTTGCGTAATCACGAAACTCATTGACTAAACGCTTCATTGCTTCGACTTGCTCAACGATTGTTTTGACTGACTTTTCTAAAAGTGCTAAATCAGCGCCTTGCAATTTGTCGCCCAATTTCATGGCTAATCGCTCCGCCGACAGTTGAATCGGCGTCAGTGGATTCTTAATCTCATGCGCCACGCGCTGTGCGACCTCATTCCATGCTTTCACTCGTTCGCTTTTTTGCTCCGCAAGCCGTGCGTCAGACAGCTGCTGCGTCATACTAGCAAACGATCGGGTCAACCCTGCCAATTCATTGTCATCCGACAAAACAAGTTGCGGACTTAAATCACCTGCACTCACGCGCTCAACGCCTCGGGCCAATACCAGCAAAGGCTTGACCAGCTGGTTACCTAAAATTACCGCCAAAATAAAAGCGCCAAGCACTGCCAAAAACAAGCTCAGCGTGAGCGTACCAATGTACATTTTTTGTAGGCCATCTCTTGCCAAAGCACGCTCTTGATATTCGGTGTATGCACTTTGCACAGCCAATGCATTTGCCACCAAATTTGCTGGCAATTTTTCACTCATAACGACATACATAGGCTCTGTCAATAAGCCCACGCCAGGAGCGCCAAAAGGAACAATAACACGCAGGCGTGCTACTTTGGCTTCAGCATCAAGCCCCTCAAAGACACTCACACTTCTCTGCGTTTTGAGGGAGCGCATTTGCTGCACGGTCGGCTTCTCTGGCGCCAATTGAAAGCGTGACTCACCACTGCTCGCCAGTAACATGCCTGTGTGGCTCCACACTTGCGCATCGTCTGCTCCAATTTGCTCACGCATTCGATCTAACTTCACCGCCATGACGGCAGTGTTATCAAACTGCAAATTTTGCACACCCGCACGAGTCTTATTCGTCAAATCTGCAGATAAACGATCTAAGGTTGAGCGGCCAAGCCCAAGCCCCGCCTCTAGCGCACCTTCCACTCTCACGTCAAACCATGACGCAATTGAGCGAGAGACAAATTGATAAGACACGCTATAAATCAGCACCCCCGGAAGCACACCGACCAAGGCAAAAATAGCGGCCAACTTGATAAGCAGCTTACTTCCAAATCGTCCTTCACGCAATCGCTGCCTCAAGCGCCATGCCATAGCAACAATAGCTGCCAGCAAAGCCATCGCCACCACGCCATTAAAAAGTAAGAGGTAGCCTATATTTTGATCACTCAAAGTTCTATGATCTACAGCGCGAACCAATAAATAAATCAGTGCTGCAGCTGTCAACAATGCAAGCCCAATACCTACACGAAAGGCTCGTTTGGTAGTAGTAGCATTCGTTAACGATCCAATCATGGCGAGACCGCCTCGGTCAATTGAAATTTCTGCCTAGCATTCGCGTTAATCGTCCAATCGCCCTGGCCAAGCAAACCTATCTGCAATGGTTTTGGCAACTGAGAGATATCCAACCGATAACGAAGCTGCATGGAATATGCCCCATCACTCAACTCGGCGCTAGGGGCTACCCGCCAGTTATAAATGCGCTGAGCAACAGCCAATGCCTCTGGTAGAGTTTCGTAGGTTTGGGGAAGATGAACGCCGAGGCCAGAAGCCCCGCCGCTTCCTGACCACGGCAGCACACGCCAACGCCTCGTCAACGCTTGGTACGAAATACGAGTTTGACGACTAACCGTCACCACTGTTTTATCTAGCCAATACCAACGCTCGCGCGTAATATCCAACTCACTAACAAAGGTGAGAGACACACCTTTGTACATGGCTTCTTCAATACTACTGGGGAGATCAAATTTAATATCGGCAGAAACAGCCAAGTCTTGATCTAACTTTATCGCTTTAAAGTTATAAATTTCAGCGTTATTTGATTGCGCCGCAGCCATTAGTGTGAACGTGGCAAATAGCCATGCCACGCATAGCGTTAACAGCTGCCGCAAAACGTCAAACTGGTTCGATTCTTTTTTCAAAAAGTGCATCGTAAAAACCATCGTGTAGTAGTGAGGACATCGTAGGCAACCATAGACCGTGCGAGTCTAACTTGTTTGCCTGCCTCTCTGTTTGAATAAAGCGCGAGATCACGCCATTCCCTTCAGCAGAAAAAATAGAGCAAGTGGCGTATAGCAGGCGCCCATTGGGCTTCACCACAGGCCATAACGTTTGCAACAGTGTAAATTGCATCTGGCTAAGCGCAGCAACATCAGATTCGCGCCGAAGCCAACGCACATCAGGATGTCGACGCACAATCCCAGACGCCGTGCAAGGCGCGTCTAGCAGTACGGCATCAAACGGAGCACCATCCCACCAACTCTCTAGCTTGGCAGCGTCGGCAATTTTTACTGTCGCGCGTTGCTTTAAACGACTCAAATTCTCATGCATCCGCTTAGCACGCTTAGCATCAAGCTCCAGCGCCACGACTTCGAAATATTTACCCCAATCGCTAGCATCACCAGACCACAAACCCGCACGACTCAAAGCCTCAATCAATAACTCAATTAAATGCGTGGTCTTACCGCCAGGTGCAGCGCACGCATCGAGCACTCGAATTTTTTCACCTCGCTGGGCACCTGCAATCAATCTTGTCAAAAAATCCTCAGATAGCAACTGCCTAGCAGCACCTTGCGCCGCTAAGTCTTGTACGGAAAACCAACCATCTGCGTAATGCGGCAAGCTCTGCACGGCTGGTGCATCTTGCAGTACAAGCCCACAAGCCGTATCAGCCTCTGCGCAAACAACTCCTTGCGCCGCAAGCAGCTGTGTGAATACAGTCATCGTGGTTTTAGCAAGATTGACACGCAAACTCAAAGCTGGTTTGATTTGATTCGCTGCAAGAATCATCTCCCAGCGATCAGGTTGCTCAAGCCTAAGCTGATTAATCCACCACTGCGGATGGTTGTATAGCGCTTCTTCGCTCTTAGAGGCTTGCATCATCAAGCTATCTCGCTCGCGCAAAAATCGACGAAGCGTTGCATTAATAAAGCTAGCGCTTGAGCGTGTCTTCGAGTGCGCTTTAGCTGCTTCAACCGTTTGATTAACAAGCGTGAAGTCGGTATAAGTTGCACCCGAATTTGCTTCGCACACCAATAGTGCTAACGCTGTACATAGCAGAGCATCTACAGGCGGCATAGGCTCTCGCGCCGCCAACAGCTGACGCAACGCTCGCGCCATGCCCAAATGGCGCAGCACGGCAAAGCTAAGCGCCTGTACACCAGAGCGCAAGTCAGGCTTTACCACCGAGCCATCCGCCAACACATCGTTTAATGATCGCCCAGAGATGACAAAAGCCACGGCTTTCGCCGTGGCTTGTAGTTGCAAGGATAAAGGTAGCATAAGCTCCTTAAGCAGTCACTTCCTCAGTTGCCGTGCCCTCGGCCTCTTCCGCTTGCGCTTCTTCTTCTGCGATTCGGCGACGCTCGGCATCATCCATTTGATCCTTCGCGGCGCGTGCTTGGTGATAAGCCAAGCCTGTACCTGCAGGAATCAAGCGGCCAACAATGACGTTCTCTTTGAGGCCACGCAACTCGTCGCGCTTGCCCATGATGGCAGCCTCGGTAAGAACGCGGGTTGTCTCTTGGAACGACGCCGCACTAATGAAGCTGTCGGTAGACAGAGATGCTTTCGTGATACCAAGCAGTACATTGGTGTATGTCGCTGGCAATTTGCCTTCAGCACGGAGTGCATCATTGGTATTTAGAATTTCTGAACGCTCCACTTGCTCGCCTGCAATATAGCGCGAATCACCTGCATTCTCAATCACCACACGGCGTAGCATTTGGCGAACAATCACTTCGATGTGCTTGTCGTTAATCTTCACGCCTTGCAAACGATAAACGTCTTGCACTTCGTCAACGATGTAACGCGCCAATTCTTCCGCGCCCAAGAGACGCAAAATGTCTTGCGGGTCAGCAGGTCCGTCAATAATGCTCTCGCCTTTATTGACAACTTGACCTTCGTGCACCACCAAGTTTTTCTCTTTAGGCACAAGCTCTTCCCACACTTTTCCATCTGGGTCGGTAATTTGAAGACGCACTTTACCTTTGGTTTCTTTACCAAATGAAATCGTGCCCGTCATCTCAGCCAGCATACCCTTGTCTTTTGGCGCACGCGCCTCAAAGAGTTCAGCCACACGCGGCAAACCACCAGTAATGTCACGAGTCTTTTGACCTTCCATAGGAATACGCGCTAGCACTTCGCCAGGATTGATGTCTTGACCATCACGCACTTGAACCAAACCGCCAACTGGCAAGCCAATCGTCACAGCATGCTCGGTACCTGGGATTTTGATTTCTTTACCAGAAGCATCCAATAATTTCACCTGTGGACGCACCACTTTGGCTGAGCCACGGCGCTTAGGATCAATCACCACAAGCGTAGACAAGCCAGTAACTTCGTCAACTTGCTTGGCAACCGTTACGCCTTCTTCAATGTTTTCAAACAACACGCGTCCAGCAAATTCAGAAATAATCGGACGGGTCAACGGATCCCAGTTGGCCAATACCGTACCAGCTTTAATACTTTGATCCGGCTTGATAGCAAGCACTGCACCATAAGGTACTTTATGGCGCTCACGCTCACGACCATGTTCATCGTTAATGATGATTTCGCCTGAACGCGCAATCACAACCAATTCTTTCTTGCCATTAGTCACGTAGCGCATCGTGGCATTGAATCCAATCACGCCGCTCGATTTTGCTTCAACGTTAGAAATAACAGCTGCACGTGAAGCCGCACCACCAATATGGAACGTACGCATCGTCAACTGCGTGCCTGGCTCACCAATCGATTGAGCTGCGATCACACCCACGGCTTCACCCGCGTTAATAAGGCCGCCACGACCAAGGTCACGTCCATAACACTTAGCACAAATGCCAAAGCGTGTTTCGCAAGTCAGCGCCGTGCGCACTTTGATCTCGTCTACACCAGCTGCTTCTAGCATCTCGATATTGTCTTCGTCGAGCAATTCGCCAGCAGGCATCAGCACCGCACGCGTTTCTGGATGGAGAACTTCTTCCGCAGTCGAGCGTCCGAGTACGCGATCTCTCAGCGCTTCCATCGTCTCTCCGCCCTCAACAATTGAGCGCATTGTTGAGCCGAGGTAGGTGCCGCAATCTTGCTCACGCACCACCAAGTCCTGCGTCACGTCAACCAAACGACGTGTCAAATAACCTGAGTTAGCCGTTTTCAAAGCCGTATCAGCCAAGCCTTTACGCGCACCGTGAGTAGAGATGAAGTACTCAAGCACGTTCAATCCATCACGGAAGTTAGCCTTGATCGGTGTTTCGATAATCGAGCCATCAGGCTTGGCCATCAAGCCGCGCATACCTGCAACCTGACGAATCTGCGCCGCAGATCCGCGGGCACCAGAGTCAGCCATCATGTAAATGGAGTTGAACGACTCTTGGTTCACGGTCTTGCCGTGGCGATCAACAACTTTCTCGGTTGCCAATTGCGCCATCATGACCTTGGAGACTTCGTCGCCAGCTTTACCCCAAATGTCCACAACCTTGTTGTAACGCTCACCGACAGTCACCAGACCCGATGCGTATTGCTGTGCAATTTCTTTCACTTCAGCTTCTGCACGCGTCACGATGCCAGCCTTCTCTTTAGGCACCAACATATCATCAATCGCAATAGAGATACCCGCCTTGGTTGCCAAACGGAAACCAGCTTGCAACAGCTTATCGGCAAACACAACTGTTTCTTTCAATCCGCACTTACGGAATGACATTTTGATGAGCTTAGAAATTTCTTTCTTCGTCAGCGACTTGTTAATGTTCTCAAACGCCAAGCCTTTTGGCAAGATTTCTGAGAGAAGCGCACGACCAACCGTAGTTGCCACGATTTTGGTCGATGCTGTGAACTCTTCAGTGACCTTATCTTTTGTGTACTCGGTCAGACGCACATTAACCTTAGCGGTGATCTCAGTCACGCCAGCGTCCATCGCGCGCTCGACTTCAGCTACATCAGCAAAGATCATGCCTTCGCCTTTAGCGTTCGTCCGTTCGCGCGTTGCGTAATAGAGCCCAAGCACAACGTCTTGCGAAGGTACGATGGATGGCTCACCAGAGGCAGGGAACAACACGTTATTGGAAGCCAACATCAAAGTGCGGGCTTCCATTTGTGCTTCAACTGACAATGGCACGTGAACAGCCATTTGGTCACCGTCGAAGTCAGCGTTAAACGCCGAGCAGACAAGTGGATGCAATTGAATTGCCTTGCCTTCAATCAGGATAGGTTCAAACGCTTGGATACCCAAACGGTGCAGTGTTGGTGCACGGTTGAGCATCACAGGATGCTCGCGAATAACTTCTTCCAGCAAGTCCCAAACAATTGGCGTACCCGATTCAACTTCTTTCTTAGCAGCCTTGATGGTTGTGGCAATGCCTAGCGCCTCAAGGCGCGAGAAGATAAATGGCTTGAAGAGTTCAAGCGCCATCAACTTTGGCAATCCGCACTGGTGCAGTTTGAGAGTTGGGCCAACCGTAATCACAGAACGGCCTGAGTAATCCACACGCTTGCCCAGCAAGTTTTGACGGAAGCGGCCGCCCTTGCCTTTAATCATGTCAGCAAGCGATTTAAGTGTGCGTTTGTTTGCGCCCGTCATCGCCTTGCCGCGGCGACCGTTGTCTAGCAAGCTGTCCACTGCTTCCTGCAGCATACGTTTTTCGTTACGTGCAATGATTTCTGGCGCTTTAAGCTCAAGCAAACGACCCAAACGGCCGTTGCGGTTAATCACGCGGCGATAGAGGTCATTCAAATCAGACGTTGCAAAACGTCCACCATCTAGCGGCACGAGTGGACGCAAATCAGGCGGCAACACTGGCAACACTTCAAGAATCATCCACTCAGGCTTGATGCCTGATTTTTTAAATGCCTCAAGAATTTTTAAACGCTTGGAATTCTTTTTGACCTTGGTCTCTGAGCCAGTCAGGTCACCACGCAAGCGCTCGATTTCGCCTTCGATATCAATGCTCGCCAAAAGTTCTTTAATGCCTTCCGCGCCCATTTTGGCCACGAACTCATCACCATACTCTTGCTCTTTAGCATCGAATTCGTCCTCAGACATGATGCCGTATTTTTTGAGCGGAGTCATGCCTGGATCGGTCACCACATATGCTTCAAAATAAAGCACACGTTCAATGTCACGCAGCGTCATATCCAAGACCATACCCAAACGGCTTGGCAAAGATTTGAGGAACCAGATATGGGCGCAAGGTGCGGCCAAATCGATGTGCCCCATGCGCTCACGGCGCACCTTGGTTTGCGTCACTTCAACGCCGCACTTCTCGCAGATCACGCCGCGGTGCTTCAGACGCTTGTACTTGCCGCACAGGCATTCGTAGTCCTTGATAGGTCCAAAGATTTTGGCGCAAAACAAACCGTCGCGCTCCGGCTTGAAAGTACGGTAGTTAATGGTTTCAGGCTTTTTGACTTCGCCAAAAGACCATGAACGAATCTTCTCTGGGGAGGCCATCGCAATTTTGATAGCCGAGAAGTTCTCGGTAGGTGTAAATTGCTTAAAGAGGTCGAGTAGGGATTTCATGTGTACGTTCCTTTATCTGTAAACTGAAGCAATTAAACTTTTTCCAAGTCCATGTCGATACCAAGCGAGCGGATCTCTTTGACCAGCACGTTGAATGACTCAGGCATGCCCGCGTCAATCGTGTGTTCGCCTTTGACGATACTCTCGTAGACCTTGGTACGGCCTTGCACGTCGTCGGATTTGACGGTGAGCATCTCTTGCAAGATGTATGACGCGCCATAAGCCTCAAGTGCCCAGACCTCCATCTCACCGAAGCGCTGACCACCAAACTGCGCCTTGCCGCCCAACGGTTGCTGCGTGACCAGGCTGTATGGGCCTGTCGAACGGGCATGCATCTTGTCGTCCACCAAATGATGGAGTTTGAGCACGTGCATATAACCAACAGTGACTTGACGTTCAAATTTATCACCCGTGCGCCCGTCATATAGATGCGCTTGTGTGCGCGTAGCGTTCAAACCTTTAGATTTAGCCACCTCATCCGGATACGCTAATTGCAGCATGGATTGAATCTCAGTTTCGGTCGCGCCATCAAACACAGGCGTTGCAAACGGCACACCTTTGGACAGCTGCACAGCCATCTCGCGAACGTCCTCATCCTTCAGCTTAGACAGATCTTCTTGCTTACCAGAATTGTTGTAGATCACTTCCATAGCTTGGCGAAGCTCTGCAACTTTTGCCTCGGCTTGCAACAAGTCACCAATACGCTGACCGATACCTTTGGCAGCCCAGCCAAGATGCACTTCCAGCACCTGACCGACGTTCATACGTGAAGGCACACCCAGTGGATTCAAAACGATATCGCACGGTGTTCCGTCAGCCATAAATGGCATGTCTTCGACAGGTACGATCTTAGAGACCACACCCTTGTTGCCGTGACGGCCCGCCATTTTGTCACCCGGCTGCAAGCGACGCTTAACGGCCAAATAAACCTTAACCATTTTGAGTACACCTGGTGGCAATTCATCGCCCTGCGTGAGCTTGGTGCGCTTCTCTTCAAAAGCCAAATCAAAGTCATGTCGCGTTTGCTCCATGGCATTTTTGATTGACTCTAGCGAAGCAGCAACGTCCTCGTCTGCTGGACGAATATCGAACCAGTGGAATTTCTCAACCGAAGCCAAGTATTCCTTGCTGATTTTTGTACCCTTAGCAAGTTTTGCAGGGCCGCCATTGGCAGTCTTACCGTTCAACAATTTTTCAATACGATCGAACGCATCAGCTTCCACAATGCGCAGTTGATCGTTCAAATCCAAACGGAAACGCTTCAGCTCATCATCAATAATTTGCTGCGCACGCTTGTCACGCACAATGCCTTCACGCGTGAAGACTTGCACGTCAATGACCGTACCCGAGCTTCCCTGGCTGACGCGCAAAGACGTATCTTTCACGTCACTAGCTTTCTCACCAAAAATCGCGCGGAGCAGCTTTTCTTCTGGTGTCAGCGTCGTCTCGCCTTTTGGCGTGACTTTACCAACCAATGTATCGCCAGGCTGCACTTCTGCACCAACATAAATAATGCCCGATTCATCCAAACGGTTGAGCTGTTGCTCAGCCAAGTTAGGAATATCACGGGTAATTTCTTCAGCGCCTAGCTTCGTATCTCGCGCAGCAATCGTGAGCTCTTCGATATGAATTGAGGTGTAACGATCTTCCGACACCACACGCTCCGAAATCATGATCGAGTCTTCGAAGTTGTAGCCATTCCAAGGCATAAATGCCACCAACATGTTTTGACCCAAAGCCAACTCACCAAGGTCGGTCGATGCTCCGTCAGCCACCACATCGCCTTTGGCAATTTTGTCGCCTAATTTGACGATAGGACGCTGATGAATATTAGTATTTTGGTTAGAACGCTGGTACTTGATTAAGTTGTAAATATCCACACCGACTTCACCAGCTTTCGCCTCAGAGTCATTCACACGAACCACAATACGGGTCGCATCCACGTAGTCCACAATGCCGCCACGTGTAGCAGTTACCACGGTTCCAGAGTCAATTGCGGCAACGCGCTCAATGCCCGTACCCACAAAAGCTTTTTCAGGGCGCAACACTGGCACAGCTTGACGCTGCATGTTCGCGCCCATCAACGCACGGTTTGCATCATCGTGCTCTAAGAACGGCACTAACGATGCAGCGACCGAGACGATCTGAGCTGGCGAGACGTCCATATACTGAATGCGATCCGCCATGACTAAAACTGATTCACCCATTTCGCGAGCGGAAATTAAGTCACCTGTGAGCGTTCCTTCTTCGCTTAGTTCGGCGTTAGCCTGAGCAATCACGTACTTGCCTTCTTCAATCGCTGATAGATAGTCAATTTGCTTAGTAACTTTGCCATCAATCACACGGCGATACGGTGTTTCAATAAAGCCGTATTCATTTAAGCGCGCATAAAGTGCCAATGAATTGATCAGTCCAATGTTTGGACCCTCAGGTGTTTCAATTGGGCAAACGCGGCCGTAATGCGTGACGTGCACGTCGCGAACTTCAAAACCAGCACGCTCACGTGTCAAACCACCAGGTCCAAGAGCCGAGACGCGGCGCTTGTGCGTGATCTCAGACAATGGATTGGTTTGATCCATAAATTGTGACAACTGGCTTGAGCCGAAGAACTCTTTAAGCGAAGCCGTAATCGGCTTAGAGTTAATCAAATCATGAGGCATGAGCGGCTCTTGGCCAGGTCCGCCTTCGGCTTGACCCAAACGCTCTTTAACAGCTTTCTCGATACGAGCAAGACCCACACGGTATTGGTTTTCAGCCAACTCACCCACGCAGCGAACACGGCGATTGCCGAGGTGATCGATGTCATCAACTTGTCCATTGCCGTTACGCAAATCGACCAAAATTTTGACCACATGCATGATGTCGTCGTTCGACAAAACCATAGAGCCGGTAGATTCTGGACGCCCCACACGAGCATTGAACTTCATACGACCCACACGCGACAGATCATAAGTGTCAGGGTTATAAAACAAACGTTGGAAGAGCGCCTGCACAGCATCCTCAGTTGGCGGCTCACCAGGGCGCATCATGCGGTAGATGGCAACACGCGCCGCAAGCTCATCAGCCGTCTCATCAGAACGCAGTGTTTGCGAAATGTAAGCACCTTGATCGAGCTCATTGGTGTAAATACAGGCAATGTCTGTAATGCCACTTGAGCGCAATTTTTTGAGCAACACTTCGGTCAGCTCATCGTTTGCCTTGGCGATAATTTCACCAGTTTCGCTATCCACAATATTGTTAGCTAGTACGCGGCCTAGCAAGAAGTCCTCAGGAACGCTAACGTGCGTTGTACCAGAGCCTTCTAATTCTTTTGTGTGGCGTGCAGTCACGCGCTTGTCTTTAGCGACAACAACATTTCCCTTTTTATCGGTAATGTCAAAACGAGCAACCTCACCACGCAAACGCTCGGCCACAAAGGCCATTTGCGCACCGCTGTCCATTAGCTTAAACGCATCGTTCACAAAGAAATTAGCCAGAATGCTTTCATTGTTCAAGCCAATAGCCTTGAGCAAGGTTGTCACAGGCATCTTGCGACGACGATCGACGCGGAAGTACAAAATGTCTTTTGGATCGAACTCGAAATCGAGCCATGAGCCGCGGTAAGGAATGATACGAGCAGAGAAGAGCAATTTCCCTGAGCTATGCGTCTTACCCTTGTCATGCTCAAAGAACACACCAGGACTACGGTGCAACTGAGACACAATCACACGCTCAGTACCATTAATAATGAAAGAGCCCTTGTCCGTCATCAAAGGCACTTGCCCCATATAGACTTCTTGCTCTTTCACTTCCTTCACCACTTTAGACTGTGGTGTAGAAGTTTCACGGTCATAAATGATAAGCTGCACACGCGCACGCACAGCAGAACCAAATGTGAGACCACGGGTTTGGCACTCACGTACATCAAAGGCTGGCTTACCTAATGTGTACTCAAGGAATTTCATTTCCACAAAACCGTTGTGTGACACGATTGGGAATGCTGCAGTAAACGCCGCTTGCAAGCCTAAATCAACACGATCTTTATTAGCAACATCCGCCTGCAAAAACGATACATAAGCATCGCGCTGCATTTGCAAGAGATAAGGAATTGCGAGCACATTCTCGCGACCGCCAAAGCTTTTACGAATACGCTTGCGCTCGGTGAATGAATATGCCTGCTTAGTTTGCGTGCTAGCCATAGGACTCTCCAAAAATTACAATGATGACGGTATCAAAGATGACGTGAATAAACACAAAATGACAGTGCTGCCTGGCAACTGGCCGCTACCAGTCATTGGCGGACGGTAAGGCATTGCACCTTACCCGAACCAAGCGATCTTTTTAAAGAAAACACTAAAAAGCACACTCATGAATGAATGTGCTTGATGGTTGCCTCTTATTTGAGTTCGACCTTTGCGCCGGCTTCTTCCAGCTTTTTCTTAGCAGCTTCAGCGTCGGCCTTGCTTGCGCCTTCTTTAACTGCTTTAGGTGCGCCGTCAACCATGTCTTTGGCTTCTTTGAGGCCCAGACCAGTGATCTCGCGAACCGCCTTAATAACGGACACTTTGTTAGCGCCAGCTTCGAGCAGAACAACGTTGAATTCCGTCTTTTCTTCAGCAGCAGCAGGACCCGCAGCAGCAGCAGCAGGACCCGCAGCAGCAGCAGCGCTCACGCCAAATTTCTCTTCGATGGCTTTCACCAAATCGTTGAGGTCCATAACCGACATCGTATCGAGTGCGGTCAAAAATGCGTCTTTATCAAATGCCATTTTTAATTCCTAATTTTCTTTAATTGGTTACGTGAAATAACGGGCGCCATTTAAGCAACCGTAACTTCGCCTTTTTTCTCTGCCAATGCAGCCAATACACGCGCGGTACGCGAGATAGGCGACATGAGCAATCCGCAAATTTGCGACAGGAGCACTTCCTTGGTAGGAATGCTTGCTAATTGCTTAACACCGTTCACATCTAACGCTTTTCCGCCGTATGCACCTGCACGAATAACTAACTTGTCGTTAGTCTTCGCAAAGTCAGCAACCACTTTCGCGGCAGCTACTGCATCTTCAGAAAAACCATAGATGAGCGGACCTGTCATCTGCTCAGAGACCACATCGAACTGCGTACCTGCAACAGCACGGCGTGCCAACGTGTTTTTCAACACGCTGAGTGACACACCCTTGCTGCGTGCATCAACACGTAGCTCTGTCATTGCTTTGACCGTGATACCACGGTACTCGGCAATAACCAAGGTCTGAGCTTTTGCGGCGAGGCCAGTCACTTCTTCAATGACGGCGGATTTCTCACTGCGGTTAAGACTCAAAGTTATCTCCTAAAAATGTACCCCTTAATTAGCTCTTAGGGTACGGCCATTTTTTAGCGACCAACTAAATTCAGATTTCGAAGTTAGCGAGCACACCATCTGCGCT
>CANBRV010000004.1 GCA_947372005.1 Comamonadaceae bacterium
AACGATTTATCGAACGCGATTGTCGAATTGCGCGGCGACTTGGGCGCTGGCAAAACGACACTGACACGCTATCTACTGCAAGCACTTGGCGTGACGGGACGCATCAAAAGTCCAACCTATGCCATCGTTGAAACCTATACAGGACATGATGCAGCGGGCATATCTCTTGCAATTTCGCATTTCGATTTTTACCGCTTTAACGACCCCGAGGAATGGGAGGAAGCGGGCTTTCGCGACATCTTTGCAGCAACAGGATTAAAAATTGTGGAGTGGGCCGACAAGGCGCATCCTTTGCTACCACCAGCGGACTTCGTGATTTCGATTGAGATGCTGGGGGACGAATCGAGAAACGTTGTTGTGCATCCAAATAAATTAGGGTCTGTCCCCAATTAAATATGTTCACTCGCCGCCAAGCCTTATTTCATCTGCCATACACGGCACTTTTGCTTGGTGCGCCAGAACTAGCACGGGCTGCAGACACATCTTCGGCAGGTATTCTTGCCGTGCGCGTTTGGCCCGCCTTGGATTACACCCGCGTCACCATTGAGTCCGACATACCGCTCACAACCAAGCAAGTGTTTGTGACCGACCCGCCCCGTTTAGCGCTGGACATTATGGGCATTGATTTAAACCCAGAGCTCAAGGAATTGGTTGCCAAAGTCAAGTCTGATGATCCGTTCATCCAAGGCGTACGTGTCGGGCAAAACGCGCCAGGCGTCGTACGGCTTGTGTTGGATTTAAAGCAAGCCGCTAAACCACAAGTTTTTTTGCTCACCCCTGTTGCGGCATACCACCATCGATTGGTGGTCGATTTGTATCCGGCCAACCCAATCGATCCATTGGATGCACTTATTGCAGGCATGAAAAAATCACCAACACCTGCCGCCGACCCATTGGGTGATTTGATTGCAGAAAAAACAAAGAAACCACCGCAAGTCATCGCCAATGTACCGCCTCCCACTCTCAGTCGGCAAGCAGCAGATCGACTCATCATCATCGCTATTGATGCAGGTCATGGCGGCGAAGATCCTGGCGCCATCGGTCCTGCTGGAACCAAAGAAAAAGATGTCGTGCTGCAAATGGCACTTTTGCTGCAAAACAAAATCAATGGTCAAAGCATTGCAGGCAATACGATGCGAGCCTTCCTAACGCGCGATGGCGACTATTTTGTACCGCTACACCAGCGTGTGCAAAAGGCACAGCGCGTTAAGGCTGATTTGTTTTTGAGCATTCACGCTGATGCATTTTTTACACCCACCGCGCGCGGCGCCAGTGTGTTTGCTCTGAGCGACAAAGGCGCCTCCAGCAGCGCGGCGCGTTGGATAGCTGACAAAGAGAACAAAGCCGATAGCGTGGGCGGACTCAACATCAAGGTGAAAGACGTGGAAGTAAAGCGCGCCTTACTCGACATGAGCCAAGCAGCGCAAATCAAAGATAGCTTGACCCTTGGAGACGGCATGATTACCGAGATAGGCAGCATGGCAAAACTACACAAGGGCAAAGTCGAGCAAGCCAGCTTTGCCGTACTCAAAGCACCCGACATTCCCAGTATCTTGATCGAAACCGCTTTTATCAGTCACCCAGAAGAAGAGCAAAAATTGCGCGACCCCCAGTATCAAGATCAGCTGACAAGCGCGGTGTTACGTGGCCTCACTCGATATTTTTCCAAACATCCACCACTGGCACGCAATCGTAGTGTTTAGGCTTAGCGTCTAAATTTCCCATCACGGCCGATGATGGACAAATCTGCAAAATCAAGGCCCGTGTGATCTGTAACGCTATAACTCACCACTAACCCACCAAGATCGTATCGGCTCATACTATTAAGAGCCATCGTCAAGCGGTCGCTAGTCGGGTTTCTCCCTGCACGGCGCAAGCCCTCAACCAACACCTTAGCCGCAGCGAAGCCTTCTAGCATGGCTGGTGAAAGATTTTGATTGGTCACTTTGGCCAACCCTTGCGCTTCGCGAACCATGGCGTAATTAATGGCTCGTTCAGCAGGGAAAACCTGCGTCACGATGACGCCTTCGCCCTGTGCGCCTAAGGATTTGATAAATCCTTCCGATGCATTATTTGATAGCGTCACTACGGCAGAGGTTGAGCCTGCTGCCCGCAGCGCTTTAATGCCTTCGCTCACTGCTGTTCCAGACGCAACCCACAAAATAGTTTGAGGGTTGGCTTTGATGAGCGCAGGCACGATGGAAGCGAAATCAGGCTTACTACGATCCGCTTTTAGCACGGCAACAGGCTTAATTTTGTTTTTAGCAAATGCTGCGTCAGCACCCGCCAAGGCATCTGCACCAAACGAGTCATCCACATGGACCAAGGCAATACGATCCGTCTTTACCGTATTGAGATGGTCAATAATTTTTTCAACTTCCCGTTGATAGCTAGAGCGCACATTAAAAATATAACGGTTCACGGGTTTATGCAGCAGCGTCGCGCCTGTAGACGGTGCAATCAAAGGAATACCATATTTAGCAAGTAACGGCATGATGGCTTCGGTATGCGGTGTACCGCGGTTCAAAAAAAGTGCAATCACCTTTTTCTCTTCAATCAAAATTCGAGCATTTTCAGCCGCCTGCTTCACATCAAACTGATCATCCAATGTGATGAGATCAATCCGTTCCCCCGAGATGCCGCCCTTGGAATTAATGGCGTCAATATAAAGTTTGGCTCCGCTCAAAGCTTCTTTGACCGTACCGGAAACAGGGCCTGTCAACCCAACAGTTTGACCAATTCTGATTTGTGCCCAAGCATGATCAAGCGACAGCATTAGTACAACAATTACGCCTAGTTTTTTTAAAAAATACATATCTTTTTCCCTTTATTTCTTACTGCTCACTATAAAGATAAATAAACATTTTGTAACGAGGCAACTACTTAGAATGTTGGGCTCTACTTTGAAAGACTGGCCATGACACCCTTCATCAAGATTCGCGGCGCACGCCAGCATAACCTCAAAAACCTCGATCTCGATATTAAAACGGGTGAGCTGACGGTGGTGACGGGCGTCAGTGGTTCGGGTAAATCTTCCTTAGTGTTTGACACGCTCTTTGCCGAAGGCCAGCGCCGCTATGTAGAAACCTTTAGCGCCTACGCGCGGCAGTTTTTGGACCGCATGGACAAGCCCGCCGTAGACAAGATTGAAGGCGTACCGCCCGCCATCGCCATTGACCAAAGCAACCCCGTTCGCAGCTCGCGCTCCACGGTTGGCACGATGACAGAGCTAAACGATCACCTCAAACTGTTATTCGCGAGAAGCGCCCAGTTATTTGACAAACAAACAGGACTTCCCGTCCGCCACGACGACACAGAAAGCATCTATGCAGAGATCGTAAATCGTGCCAAATCAAATGATCCTCGTCTTCAAATCACCTTTCCCGTCACCCTTCCCGCCAACACCACGCCCGAAGAACTTCAGCAGTGGCTATCGGCCAGCGGTTTTACGCGCATCCACACATTTGAAGAAAAACTCTATGTCGTCGCCGACCGATTCCGAGCCAGCTCAGTAGAAAAGGCGCGTGCCATTGAGGCGATAGAGACCGCGCTCAAACACGGCAGTGGCAAGCTCACCGTCTTTGCAGGCACTGATACCGAATCACAAGAATGGCGCTTCTCCACGGGTCTGCATTGCCCCGAAAGCGGCATCCAGTATGGCATCCCAACCCCTTCGTTGTTTTCATTTAACTCCGCGCATGGCGCGTGCGAGACCTGCCGCGGCTTTGGCAGGGTCATCGGTGTGGACTACGGACTCGTCATCCCTAACGACAAATTGACCTTGCGCATGGGCGCCATCAAAGTCATGCAAACGCCTGCGTGGAAGGAAGCGCAAGACGATTTGATGCGACATGCGGAAACCGCAGGCATTCCGCGGGATACGCCTTGGAACAAGCTCACACACGACCAGCAGCAGTGGGTGATTAACGGCTCACCGAATTGGAATGGCAAGTGGAATCAACATTGGTTTGGCATCAAACGCTTCTTTGAATATTTGGAGAGCAAAGCTTACAAAATGCACATCCGCGTGCTGCTGTCCAAGTACCGCAGCTACACGACTTGCCCGACTTGCGATAGCGCGAGGCTCAAGCTGGAATCCTTGCTGTGGCGCGTTGGAAGCAAATCTCAATCGGATGCTGTGCTGCAAGCCATGTCCAGATTCGCCCCCAAAGGCATTGGCTTTGAAAGCCATGTCCTGCATGGCCTAGCGGGTCTCTGCCTGCATGATGTGATGAAGTTGCCGATAGAGAAGCTGAGGACTTTCTTTGGCTCGCTTGCAGATAATTGGGGACAGACCCTAATTTATGCTTCGCAAAATTCAGGGTCAGTCCCCAACTTATCTGTCCAAGCCAAAGCACAAAAACTCATCCTAGAAGAAATCAACACACGCTTGCAATATCTCTGCGATGTGGGCATTGGCTATCTCACACTCGATCGGCAAAGCCGCACGCTCTCTGGCGGTGAGGTACAGCGTATCAACTTGACCACGGCGCTGGGTACATCGCTGGTCAACACACTTTTTGTTTTGGACGAGCCCAGCATTGGTCTGCATCCACGCGACATGGATCGCATCACCCGCGCCATGCTGCGCCTCCGAGATGCAGGCAACACGCTTGTTGTCGTTGAGCACGACCCTGCCGTGATGCTGGCGGCAGACCGCGTGATTGACATGGGTCCAGGCCCAGGAACGGCTGGTGGGCAAATGGTGTTTGATGGCACGCCCGAATTACTACGAAGCGCTGACACGCTCACGGGCGCTTATCTGGCAGGCCGCAAAACGATCGGGCTTGGCTTTAAAAAACTCGTCACAGAGTCCACACCACGTTTGATTTTGGAGGGCGCTCGCCAGCACAACTTAAAAAACATCAACGTCGATATCCCACTCAAATGCTTAGTCACCATGACGGGTGTGAGCGGTTCGGGCAAATCGACGCTGGTGCAGGACATCCTCGCGCCCGCGCTCTTGCGCCACTTTGGCAAAGCCACCGATACACCTGGTCTGCACGACCGCTTAATGGGTGCCGACCATTTAGAAGAAGTCGTCTTTGTCGATCAATCCCCGATTGGCAAAACCGCCCGCTCCAACCCCGCCAGCTATGTGGGCGCGTGGGACGCTATCCGCGAGTTATTTGCGCAAGTACCACTGGCCAAACAGCGGGGCTACACGGCGGCTAAGTTTTCGTTTAACGGCGGCGATGGACGTTGCCCGACCTGCGGCGGCTCAGGCTTTGAGCACGTAGAAATGCAATTTTTATCGGACGTCTATTTGCGCTGCCAAGATTGCGAGGGTAAGCGGTATCGTCCTGAAATCTTAGAAATTCGTTGGAACGGTTTAAACGTAGCCGATGTGCTGGAACTTACAGTCCATGAAGCTTGCGAGCGATTCGCAGGTGAGCGGGAAGTACTTCGCGTCTTGCAACCCATCGTCGATGTGGGACTCGATTACGTCAAGCTCGGGCAACCTGTGCCCACACTCTCTGGCGGCGAAGCACAGCGTTTGAAGTTGGCGGGGTTTCTTGCGGAGACACAACAAAAGAGATCGGCCAGCAAGCAGCCGATTGCCACCAAGGGCAAACTCTTTATGTTCGACGAGCCCACCACGGGATTGCATTTTGACGACATCGCCAAGCTGATGCGAGCGCTACGTAAGCTCTTGGATGCAGGCCATTCGCTGGTCATCATCGAGCACAACTTAGACGTGATTCGCGCCTCCGATTGGCTAATTGACCTAGGCCCAGAAGGCGGCGATGCTGGAGGAGAAATTGTGGCTGTTGGCACGCCCGACGACCTCAAGCAGCACGCGACAAGCCATACGGGACGGGCTTTGCGCGAGTACGAAGGAGCTGTTGGGGTCAGCGAAAAAGTAGCTGTAGGGATGGCGGCAAACAATTGGGGTCTGACCCCAAAAGGGAACAAAGCACCACAAGTTGCTAATAGCAGTGCAAAGGGGTCTGATCCCAATTGGCTTGACGACAGCACTTCAGCGGACAAGAATCCAAACGCCATCCAAATCAAAGGCGCCCGAGAAAATAACCTAAAAAACTTAAGCGTCAACATCCCCCACGGTCAATTCAACGTCATCACAGGCGTCAGCGGTTCGGGTAAATCCACGCTGGCGTTCGACATCTTATTTAACGAAGGCCAGCGTCGTTATTTGGAATCGCTCAACGCCTACGCACGCTCCATCGTGCAACCCGCAGGACGCCCCGAAGTCGATGCGGTGTATGGCATTCCGCCCACCGTCGCAATTGAGCAGCGCCTCTCGCGCGGAGGCCGTAAAAGCACAGTGGGTACGGCCACCGAGGTGTGGCATTTCCTGCGTCTCCTCTACGTCAAGCTGGGCGTGCAGCACTGCATCCACGACAACACGCCCGTTGCGCCACAAACGCCAGACAGCATTGCCGCGCATATCTTGCGAGACTTCAAAGGTCAGCACATCGGCTTACTAGCACCGCTGGTCATCAACCGCAAAGGCGTGTACACCGAGCTCGCAGATTGGGCGCGACCACGTGGCTATACACACCTGCGTATTGATGGCGAGTTTTTACCCACAACCAATTTCCCACGTATCGACCGCTTTAAAGAGCACACGGTGGAGTTGCCTGTTGCGGATATCCACGTGAGTGCCGCCAATGAGAAGCTCCTCAGAGCCGCACTGGCTGTGGCTTTGGAGCATGGCAAAGGTGTCGTCCATGTGCTTGCACCGCTGGATGGATTGCGCGCTGCCATGTTGGAAGGCACACCATTCAATGCACGAACTAATGTCTTCTCGACCCTGCGCGCCTGCCCCCTTTGCAGCACCTCTTACAACGAGCTCGATCCGCGCCTCTTTAGTTACAACAGCAAACACGGCTGGTGCAAAGACTGCGTGGGCACGGGCGTGGCGCTCTCGAAAGAACAGCGAAAGCTACTTGATGATTCCATCCGTGACGACGACAACAAAGGCCGCGAACAAAGCTTTGAAGAAGCGTCCGTCGAGGACGTCAGCGATGCCGCCTGCCCATCTTGCTCGGGCACAAGACTCAATTTGCTGGCACGCGCTGTGCGTTTTGAAGGCACGCCCATCACCGACGTAGCAGCGCTGTCGATTGCCGATGTCCGCGCTTGGATCAAAATTTTGAAGCTCAAAGGACGCGATGCCGACATCGCCCGCGATTTGATTCCTGAGATTGAAGGCAGACTAGCATTCTTAGAACAAGTGGGACTTTCGTACCTCACACTAGATCGCGGCGCACCCACGCTATCGGGCGGTGAAGCCCAGCGGATAAGGCTTGCAGCGCAGTTAGGCAGCAATCTGCAAGGCGTGTGCTATGTGCTGGACGAGCCCACGATTGGTCTGCATGCACGCGATAACGCCATCCTTTTGTCGGCGCTCAAAGACCTCAGCAGCAAGGGCAACACGCTCGTCGTCGTCGAGCACGATGCAGACACCATTCGCGCCGCCGACCACATCATCGACATCGGCCCCTCCGCAGGCAAACGCGGCGGGCGCTTAGTGGCCGAGGGATCGGTTGCAGACGTGCAAGCGGTCGCAGAGTCCCAGACAGGGCAGTATTTAGGCACGGCACTCAAGCATCCGTTTCAAGCAAGAAGATCGGTAGCAAACAATTGGGGTCTGACCCAAGCCCAAAGCGAAGCGACGGTGGGGTCTGACCCCAATTGGCTTGCGGGGCGTGCGATCCGTATCAAAAACGCCAAGCTCCACAACCTACAAAACGTCAGCGTAGACATCCCACTAGGTAAGTTGGTCGCCATCACAGGTGTCTCGGGCTCAGGCAAATCGACCTTGGCACGCGAGGCGTTATTCCCGCAAGTCAAAGGCAACCTAGCGGCCAGTGGTCTTGAACGCATTTTGGAAGTAGACCAAACCCCCATTGGCAAAACGCCGCGCTCGTGCCCCGCTACGTATGTAGGCTTTTGGGATTTGATTCGTAAGCTGTTTGCCGACACGCTGGAGGCCAAAGCGCGTGGCTATCTTGCCGCCAGATTCAGCTTCAACACAGGGCCAGGACGCTGCGACGGCTGCGAAGGCCAAGGTATGAAAACCATCGCCATGAGCTTTTTGCCTGACGTGAAAGTGCTGTGCGAAGTCTGCAAAGGCGCACGTTTCAATCCAGAAACATTGGCCGTGCATTGGAAAGGCAAATCGATTGGCGACGTGCTGCAAATGGAAGTGGACGAAGCGGTGGAGTTCTTCGCCGCCATGCCATCCGTGGCGCATCCGCTGCAACTACTCAAAGATGTGGGCTTGGGCTACCTCACGCTGGGTCAGCCTTCGCCCACGCTATCGGGCGGAGAAGCGCAGCGATTAAAGCTAGTGACCGAACTATCGAAAGTGCGCGACGACGTGGCCAAGCGCGGACAAAAAACGCCGCTCACGCTCTACGTGCTGGACGAGCCCACGGTGGGGCTGCACATGGCCGATGTGGAAAAACTGATTCGCGTGCTGCACAGGTTAGTCAACGCAGGCCACAGCGTCGTGGTAATTGAGCACGACCTAGACGTGATTGCCGAAGCCGATTGGGTGATCGACATGGGGCCTGAAGGTGGCAAAGAAGGTGGCAAGGTGGTGTGCGCGGGTACGCCAGAGGCGGTGGTCAAGAGTGGCTCGCATACGGGACGAGCGCTGAAAGCGTTGTTAAGATAGAACCCACTGACATTTAGGAAAACGCCATGCCAATCATTTCCATGTTCTACGGCATCATTGTTCGCTTGTATTTAATTGATAACAAGCATCACAACCTGCCGCACATTCACGCCAAGTATGCTGAGTTTGAAGCGTCTATCAATCTTGCTGACGGCGAAGTGTTAGCGGGTGAGCTCCCTCGTAAACAATTGCGCCTTGTGCAAGCGTGGATTGAATTGCATAAAGATGAATTAATGGCTGATTGGGAGCTTGCTGCCGCAGGCGAGCAGCCTTACAAAATTTTGCCCCTTTAAGCTGGAGGCCAATATGTACTGGGACGCCATCACTGTTAAACCGCTAGAAGATTACCGTCTTTACGTTGAGATTCAAGACGGACGAAAGGGCATCTTTGATGTCAAGCCTTATTTGGATTTTGGTGTTTTTAAAGAACTCAAAAATCCGCACTACTTCAATCGTGTGGGAATCTCATACGGCGCAATCACTTGGCCCAACGAACAGGATATTGCGCCTGAGACGCTTGTGGCTGGATTGCAGCATTGAAAAATAAAAGGGCACCATGGCAAGCATTAAAGACCGCGTGTTCGAAATCGCACAAATCATTTTGAACGCTAATCCGCAAGGACTTCAACATTCCGAACTACTGCGTGAGATTAAAGCGTACGACCCATCACTCACCCACAACACAGTGCATGGATCAGTTTATAAGCTAGCAACAACTACCAATTTGATCTACAAGCCCGCAAAAGGGCTTTATCGACTCACTCGGTTTCGCGCAAATGACGAAGCTCCAGAACTGCCAGCACAATCATCTTCAACTTCACCAGTCAGCGCTGCAAAGAAATCGCCAAAAGAATCCGATTTTTATCAGTCTTTTGCAGATTGGTTAATTGAAGAAGTTGAAGAGGTCACAAAAGCTAAACCATTAGGCGGAAATGTGTTTGGGCAAAAATGGGGGACTCCTGATGTACTCGGTTTTCATAGATCGAAAGAATGGGATATCGTGAAAGCACCCATGCAAATAGTGACTGCTGAAATCAAAACTGATACGTCACAACTAATTACGGCTTACGGTCAAGCCTGCGCTTACAAGCTGTTCAGTCATAAAGTGTACTTGGTCGTCCCAGTCACAGCATCCAAGGCAGATTTATCACGCCTTGACTCGCTATGTCTAATTTCGGATTTAGGACTCGTTACTTTCAATGCAGATGAACCAGACAATCCCGACTATCGCATCCTTGCTCGTCCACGCAAGCACGACCCTGACTTGTTTTATACGAATCAGTGCATGGAGAGCCAAAAAGAATTTTTTAGTTCTTAACGGTTTGGCGCTAAGCAGCCAACCACTTCTCCGTCAACCTCACCCAATAACTCACACCCAGCGGAATGACTTCGTCGTTGAAGTCGTAGCTGGGGTTATGCAACATGCACGGGCCTGCGCCGTGCCCCATCGCGCGGTGGTCGCCTTCGCCGTTGGCGATAAACACATACGCGCCGGGCTTGGCCTGCAACATGTAGGAGAAGTCTTCTGCGCCCATGGTGGGTTCTTGCGGCAGCACCGACTCTGCGCCCACCATCTCTTCCATTACCGCACGGCAAAAATCGGCCTCGGGCTGCGAATTGATCGTGGGTGGATAGTTACGCTCAAACTCAAACTCGCACGTAGCACCGTAAGCCGCTGCTGTGTTGTTGGCAACTTCGCGCATGCGGCGCTCGATCATGTCCAGCACTTCCATTGTGAAGGTGCGCACCGTGCCTTGTAGCTCGCAGCTATCGGGGATGACGTTGGTGGCGCTGCCTGCGTGAATCATGGTGATGCTAATCACGCCTGGGTCAATCGGTTTTTTGTTGCGCGAAATAATAGTTTGAAATGCTGTCACCATCGCTGCCGCCGCAGGTATGGGGTCGATGCTCTCGTAGGGCAAGGCAGCGTGTGAGCCTTTGCCTTTCACGGTGATTTTGAATTCGCTGGATGACGCCATCACGGGGCCAGGGCTCACCGCAAACGTGCCTACCTTGCCGCCTGGCCAGTTGTGCATACCAAAGACGGCTTCCACAGGAAACTTGGTGAAGAGTCCGTCTTTAATCATTTCACGTGCACCACCGCCGCCTTCTTCAGCAGGTTGGAAGATGACGTAGGCCGTGCCGTCAAAGTCGCGCGTCTTAGCCAAATGCTGCGCTGCACCGAGCAGCATGGCGGTGTGGCCATCGTGCCCACACGCATGCATCTTGCCGGCGTTTTTGGATGCGTGCGCAAATTGGTTGAACTCTTGCATGGGCAGCGCATCCATATCGGCGCGTAGGCCAATGGCTTTGCCGCTCTTGTTGGTTTTGCCTTCGATGATGCCGACCACACCCGTGGTGCCCATGCCTCGGTGAACGGGGATGCCCCACTCGGTGAGCTTGCCAGCGACCACATCGGCAGTGCGATTTTCTTGAAAGCAAAGCTCAGGGTTGGCGTGGATGTCGCGGCGGATGGCGGCAATCTCGGCTGCACCGCCTGAGGACATAACTAAGGGGGTAAAGAGTTTCATAACATGGCTCCTGCGTGATTGATCAATCAAAACACCATTGTGCCACCGCCTAAAATTGCTGAATGACTACTCCTGCACTTTCCTTCCAGTCCGTGAGCAAAAGCTACGGCACGGATTCCAAAACGACCAACGCGCTCGATGGTGTCAACTTTGACATTGCTGAGGGTGAATTTTTTGGCTTGCTAGGTCCCAACGGCGCGGGTAAGACAACGCTGATTTCGGTACTAGCGGGGCTTGTGAAAGCCACGTCTGGTAAGGTCTTGGTACATGGTCACGATGTGCGTGCCGACTTTGCCGTTGCACGCCGCATGATTGGTGTCGTGCCGCAAGAGCTGGTGTTCGACCCGTTCTTCACGGTGCGCGAAGCTTTGATGATTCAGTCGGGCTATTTCGGTATTAAAAAGAACGATGCGTGGGTGGACGAGCTTTTAGAGAACCTCGGGCTCACCGACAAAGCCAACGCCAATATGCGTCAGCTCTCTGGCGGCATGAAGCGCCGCGTGTTAGTCGGACAAGCCCTCGTCCACAAGCCGCCCGTCATCGTGCTAGACGAGCCAACGGCTGGCGTGGACGTGGAGCTACGCCAAACACTATGGGCGTTTATTAGCAAGCTCAATAAGCAAGGGCACACAGTGCTGCTGACCACGCATTATTTGGAAGAAGCTGAGGCGCTGTGTGGCCGCATTGCTATGTTGCAAAAGGGGCGTGTGGTGGCGCTGAATAGTACGAGTGAACTGCTCAAAGCTGCGGCATCTAACGTACTGCGCTTTAAGCTGGAAGCCACGCTGGATAAGCCTTTACCAGCATCCATTGCCGAGAAAGCCCGCGTGACGGGGCGTATCGTGCAGTTACCCGCCAACACGGCTGCGGAAGTGGAGGCCTACCTCGCCGCCGTGCGCGAGGCGGGCTTGGTTGCTGAAGATGTGGAAGTGCGCAAAGCCGATTTAGAAGATGTCTTTATCGACGTGATGAACAAAGCAAGGGAGTCTGTATGAACACCGCCATGACGCACACCAATAAAGGCTGGCAAAGTCTGTTCTACAAAGAAGTTTTGCGCTTTTGGAAAGTCTCGGCACAAACAATTACAGCACCTGTTTTAACGGCCGTGATGTACTTGCTCATTTTTCATCACGTGCTAGCCGATCATGTGGTGGTCTACGAGAAAGTTAGCTACACCGCGTTCCTCGTGCCCGGCCTCGTGATGATGAGCGTGCTGCAAAACGCCTTTGCTAATAGTTCGTCGTCCATGGTGCAAAGCAAGATGATGGGCAATTTGGTCTTCCTCTTGGTCACGCCACTCTCGCATTGGGATTGGTTTGTCGCCTACGTGGGCGCTGCTGTGGTGCGCGGCTTATGCGTCGGCACAGGCGTCTTTTTAGTCACCATTTGGTTTGCCGAAATGCATTTTGCAGCACCGCTGTGGATCGTTGTCTTTGCGTTATGCGGCGCAGCGCTCATGGGTACGCTAGGTCTAATTGCGGGCCTTTGGGCCGATAAGTTTGACCAAATGTCGGCTTTCCAAAACTTCTTCATCACACCCATGACGTTCTTATCAGGTGTCTTCTATTCCATTCACAGCCTACCCAGCTTTTGGCAAACCGCCAGTCGCTTCAATCCATTTTTCTACATGATTGATGGCTTCAGGTACGGCTTCTTTGGCGTCAGCGACGTCAGCCCGTGGATCAGCCTGGCCGTTGTTGGCACAGCGCTCGCCATCGTCAGCTGCATCGCTGTTCACCTCCTTCGCATCGGCTACAAAATTAGATCATGAACGCACAAGAAATCGAACAACTCATTGCCGCTGGCCTAGCCTGCGAACAACTTGAAGTCACGGGAGACGGCAGACACTGGAACGCCCACGTCGTCTCGGAAGCCTTTGCTGGCAAGCGTTTGATCCAACGGCATCAAATGGTTTATGCCACGCTGGGAGGACGCATGGCAACAGATGAGATTCATGCGCTGTCAATGAAGACACTCACGCCGCAGGAGGCGAAGGCGTAGCCCGCACCATCTCCACCCGCCGCCCCTCCATCTGCGTGACTTCTAAACGCCAGCCGTCAATAGGGACACGCGATCCCACCACGGGCAGCTCACCCAGCTCGCTCATCACAAGGCCGCCCAACGTGTTGTAGCGCTCCTCGTCTTCGTCAGGCAAAGCTTCAATCTCTAATTTATTTTTAAGCTCTTGAATCGAGAGTTGGCCATCTAACAGCCACGAGCCATCGGGTTGCTTGCTACTAGATGCATCGCCTTGGCTTGGTGTATGTAGCTCGCCCGTAATGGCTTGCAGCAAATCTTGCGGCGTAATGAGCCCCTGCACTTCGCCGTACTCGTCCACCACAAGCACCATGCGTTCAGTTTTTTTCTTAAATTGATTAAGCAAGAGCATCGCGTTCAGCGTCTCGGGTACAAAGCTCACGGCATGAATCAAGTCATGCCAATCGAGTCGCCCCGCTTGCTGACGAAGCAGTAACTGACTCACGCTCACCACGCCTTGCACACGCGTCCAGTCACCATCGCACACGGGATACCACGAATGTCCTGCCTCAGCGGCCTTGCTCAGCGTGGCTTGCAAAGATTCATCGCTAGCAAGCCATGCCACATCAGCCCTTGGAAGCATCAGTGACGCGAGCGGTCGTCCATCGAGGTCGAACACGTTTTGCACCAGACTGTGCTCTTGCTCGTCAATCACGCCTGCATCTAAACCCTCATCCAAGTTCGCATTGATTTCTTCGTGCGTCACCACGCGACTACGCTTGGTGTCCACCTGCAAAAGACTCAAAACCGCCGCCGTCGTTTTGGTGAGCAACCAGACAAAAGGCAAGGCCAGACGCGCCACCCACTGCATCGGACGCGCCACGCGGCGTGCCACGGCTTCTGGATAGAGCTGCCCGATTCGCTTGGGCACAAGCTCACCAAAAATAATGGTGACGAACGTAATCGCGGTCACCACTGCTGCCGTTGCGGCAATAGACGCCGCATGCTCGTGTAAGCCCTGTCCTTGCAGCCAGTGCGCCAGAGATTCGCTAAATGCCGCTTCACCCACAATGCCATTCAAAATACCAATAGACGTGATGCCCACTTGCACGCTAGACAAAAACCGCGTTGGCTGCGCGAGCAATGCTAGCGCGGCCTCTGAGCCTTTGTCACCACCTTCAGCGCTGAGGTTAAGCAACGCCTTGCGGCTGGCAGTCAGCGCCATCTCGGACATGGCAAAGGCCGCATTCAAAAGAATCAAAAACAAAATCAGTAGAAAATCCATAGATGGCACTTTACCTGATTGGCGACATACAAGGCTGCAACGGCGCGTTCAACCGCTTGCTTAGCAAAATCGACTTCTCGCCAAGCCGCGACACACTGTACGTTTTGGGCGACATGGTCAACCGCGGCGAGGACTCCGCTGGCGTGCTGCAAACACTGATGCAGTTTGGTGATTCTGCCAAATGCGTACTCGGCAATCACGACCTGCATCTGCTTGCCGTGGCAAACGGCATAAGGCCTGCACACCCATCAGATACGCTGCAGGCCATACTGGGTAAGGCTTCCACGAGTGCCGTTTTGGACTGGCTGAGGCATCAAAAGCTGGCCATCAGCCTGACACACAAAACCCAGCACAACAAGCATCGCTGGCTACTCGTCCATGCGGGCGTGCTGCCGCAGTGGTCGGCAGATCAAACGATGGCGCTTGCTGGCGAAGTTGAAACTGCTCTGCAAACGGATGACTACGTCAGCTTTCTCCGCCAAATGTACGGCAATACCCCAAACCAATGGCGTGACGATTTGCAAGGCGCAGACAGGCTGCGTGTCATCGTCAACGCCCTTACCCGATTGCGCTTTTGCGACGAGAACGGCGTGATGGAATTCGCGGCCAAGGAAGGCGTTGGTGCAGCGCCCACGGGGTTTACGCCGTGGTTCGATGTGCCGAATCGTGTGACTGCACGTGAGGATGTTTCCATCGCATTTGGGCACTGGTCAACGCTGGGCTTGTTTGCAAGACCCTCGCTGCAAGCCCCGTCTGTATTGGGCTTGGACACGGGTTGTGTGTGGGGCGGGGAGCTAACTTGCTATGAACTCGGTGCAGGCGTGTTGCATGCGGTCACATCTTCGGCAATTCAGTACAAGGCATGATCTCTACGTTGTCCCCTGGGAAAATGGCGAAGTGTGGATGATTGGTAAACATCGCTGCAGCCGCTTCGTGTGACTCGGCTTTAACGATCACGTAGCCCGTCATGCTATTGGTTGCGTCAGCAATGCCATTTTTGTCGATGCGTTTGGTTTTACCCAGCGGCGTGCCAGCGTCCACCATGTTGGATGCGTGAGCATCCTTCCAAGCCATCCAAGCAGCCATCCCCTGGGCCATACGCGCTTTGCGCGTCGCTTCATCCATCTTGTTCCATTCACCCATGGCAGCGTGCGTGCCGTTAAAAATCGCTAAAAAGTTTTTCATCGAAATTTCCTTAAATAGTTGAAGTCATCACTCTATCGCAACTCAGCCAAACTAGCCGCAATCTCCGCGCCAATAAGCACAATGAGCCACGCCAAGTAAATCCAAATCAAGAGCACGGGCACTGTGGCAAAAGCGCCGTAGATCATGCTGTACGCAGGCATTTTGAGTAGATAGATCGTGAGTCCTTTTTTAGCAACCTCAAGTAGCCCTGCCGCGAAAAGACCACCCAGCAAGGCGTGGCGTGACATGACTCTTGCATTTGGCACATAGCGGTAGAGCGCCGTTAAGCCTGCCCACACTAGGGCGAACTCCAGCGCGTTGTAGAACATCCGCACCGAGCTGACGCCTACCAGCGACTCAGACCACATGGCTACGGTGGTGGTCAGCCACAGGCTAGCAGCAAGCAGCATCGGTCCAAACGCGAGCAGCGCGGAATAAACAAGCAGACGCTTCCAGATAGAACGCCGCGCTTTGACGCGCCAGATGTTATTGAGCGTGTGATCAATCGTCAATACCAACGCCAGTGTGGATCCAACAAGCACCACAAAGCCTGCGAAACCCAGCCGGTGAGCCTTGGCCGTAAATTGGGTCAGAGAGCCCAAGACTTGCCGAGCAATCGCATCTGGAACTAGACTGTCAATCAGCCACTTTTGCAACACCTTTTGCAGGTCTAAAAACACAGGGTGTGCAGAAAAAATTGCCAATGCCACGGTTAAGAGCGGCACCACAGCCATGATGGTCGTAAAAGTGAGGCTGCTGGCAATCAGGCTTAATCGGTCGCGCGTAAAGCGGCCCCAAAGTGAGCGAGCCACGCGCTTCCACTCTAGGCTGGGCAGGGATAAGAAGTATTTCAGCATACGGCTATCATGCCATGATGAAAAAATTGCCCCTTATTCTCTTGCTGTCCCTCATACTGCTATGCCTACTGTGGGAAGCGTGGCTTGCGCCTCTGCGCGGCGTCGGCACGGTCTCGATACTCGTACTCAAAACCATCCCGCTAGCTTTTGCGGTGCAGGGCTTTGCCAAAGATAAACTTTATACCTACAAGTGGATGAGTCTTGCCATATGGCTGTACTTTACAGAAGGCGCAGTGCGCGGCTGGAGCGATAAAGGTCTCAGCAGCCAACTTGCGTGGGGCGAAGCTGTTCTTTGTGTCCTGCTGTTTGTCACGCTAGTGATTCGAATTCGGCAAATTAGGCCGCCCGCAATTGCTAAACTCTAGGCTATGAAAAATCCATCGCAATATGAAGACTTCATGCGCCACGTGTACAACACGGGTGTGGCTAAAACCGACCGCACTGGTACTGGCACCAAAAGCGTCTTCGGCTATCAAATGCGGTTTGATTTGGCCGCTGGATTTCCACTTGTAACGACAAAAAAAGTGCACCTCAAATCCATCGTATATGAGCTTTTATGGTTTCTCAAAGGATCGAGCGACAACAACTGGCTCAAGGAGCGCGGCGTCTCGATTTGGGATGAATGGGCCAAACCAGACGGCGATCTGGGTCCCGTCTATGGCGTGCAGTGGCGCTCTTGGCCAACGCCCGATGGTGGACACATTGACCAGATCACAGATGTCATCAACACGCTCAAAACCAACCCCGATTCGCGCCGCATCATTGTCTCGGCGTGGAACGTAGCAGACTTATCAAAAATGGCGCTGATGCCTTGCCATGCGTTTTTTCAGTTTTATGTGGCCCCTGCAACTGAAGCGGGCGGGCGCGGCAAGCTGTCTTGCCAGCTTTATCAACGTAGCGCGGACATTTTTTTGGGTGTACCGTTTAATATTGCCAGCTACGCACTCCTCACGCACATGGTGGCGCAGCAATGTAATTTAGATGTTGGGGATTTTGTGTGGACGGGCGGCGATTGCCACATCTACAGCAACCACCACGAACAGGTGGAGCTGCAATTGTCACGCGTGCCATTTGCGTATCCACAATTAACGATCAAACGTCGCCCTGCGTCGATTTTTGACTACGAATTTGAGGATTTTGAATTTCAAAATTACGAGCACCACGCCGCGATTAAAGCGCCTGTGGCTGTTTAGAATTTCTTCATGCAGATCAACCTGATTTGGGCAGAAGCTCACAACAGCGTCATTGGTATGAATGGCAAGATGCCGTGGCATTTGCCCGAAGATTTGGCGCATTTCAAACGTGTCACGTTGGGCGCTCCTGTCATTATGGGACGCAAAACTTGGGATTCGCTACCCGAACGTTTTCGCCCGCTGCCAGGACGTACCAATATTGTGATTTCTCGGCGCGACGACTTTCTTGTAGACCAAGTGGGGCCTGACTTGCACGTCATCACCTCGCTAGAGGCCGCGCTGGATATGGCTTCTCAGCATTCAGAAGTATGGGTGATTGGTGGGGCGCAAATTTATGCCCAGGCGCTACCACTTGCCAAAAAAATCATCGTCACCAAAATTGATGCTGCGTTTGCAGGAGACGCATTTGCGCCAGCATTAGACTCCCATTGGGTAGAGACAAAACGAGAGCCTCACACAGCGGCAAGCGGACTAAGCTACACCTTTACTACTTACCTCAGGAGATAAACATGTCATCAGGCGGATTTCACGTTCACGGCCCGCACGATCATGCAATCGAGCATGCAACGCAAGGTCATAGCGACCATGATGAAGGCGGCGGTGCATCAACCAACCGAATTGCCATGTTTACAGCGATTCTGGCTACCGTAGGCGCTATCTTTTCATACATGGGCGGCGCGACACAGGCAAACGCTGGTTTGTTCAAAAATAATGCGGCGCTAGAGAAGGCGCAAGCATCCAATCAATGGAACTACTTCCAATCAAAAAGTACGAAGCAATCGCTTGCAGAATTAGCGCGCGATCTAGCGCCAGAGAGCAAAAAAGATAAATATGGCGAGAAGATTGATCGCTACGAAAAAGAGAAAAAAGAGATTCAAAAAGACGCCGAGAAGCATGAAGCGATCTCTAAAGATTGGGACAAACAATCGGATGAGCAAATGCACCAGCATCACCGCTGGGCACAAGCCACCACGGTGCTGCAAGTGGCGATTGCACTGGCCGCTATTGCCTTGTTGACACGCCGTAAATGGTTAGAACGCGCGATGTATGGCGTAGCGTTTGCTGGCGTTGTAATTGGTGCTTTGGCTGCCGTGCACGTTTAACCAGTGATGAAGTTTGCCACTTGGAACGTCAACTCGCTGACAGTGCGCCTGCCGCAAGTCATCGACTGGTTGCTCGCCAACCCTGTAGACGTGCTGGGCTTGCAAGAGCTCAAGATGTCTGACGACAAATTCCCTGTGCAGGCCTTTGCAGATGTGGGCTACCAAGCGTCTTTCTTTGGGCAAAAAACCTATAACGGCGTCGCTTTACTCACCAAGTTAACTGTCACTAATGTCGTCAAAAATATCCCGAACTTTGCAGACGAGCAATCGCGGGTGATTGCTGCAACAGTGCCATCTCATGTGGGGGATATCCGCGTGGTGAACGGTTACTTTGTTAATGGTCACGCGCCAGGCACAGACAAATTTGAATACAAAATGAGCTGGCTGCGCGGCATGCGGGACTACTTGCGCAGCGAACTAGAAGCCAATCCACGTGTCGTGGTGATGGGCGACTTCAACATCACGTTTGACGACGCGGATAGCTGGGATCCGACAGGTTTGCGTGAAACAATTCATCACACGACAGAAGAGCGTGATCACCTCAAAGCCTTGCTGGCATTGGGCTTTGTTGACACGCACCGCGCGTGTCACTCTGATCTCGCCATAGATAAAAAAGACAAACTCTTTAGCTGGTGGGATTACCGTGATTTTGGATTCAAACGTAATCGCGGCTTGCGTATCGACTATGTCTTAGCTAGCGATGCACTACGCCCTCATATTGCCTCATGCATCATTGACAAAGCGCCCCGTAAAAATGAGCGGCCTAGCGACCACACCCCTGTGGTGATGGAGCTTGGCTAAGACTAATCGAGTCCTAGCTCTTGAATCTTGCGCGTCATGGTGTTGCGCCCCATCCCTAGCTGAGCTGCCGCTTCTACTTTGCGCCCCCCCGTATGCAAGAGTGCCGCTTGAATCATGGCGGTTTCAAAGCGCTTGCAAAGCGCATCCCATATATCGGGCGTTTTAGCTTGCATCATTTGCAGCGTAAGCGCTTGCACAGATTCTTCCCATTTGGCGGGTGCCTCTGCCGATACATCAATCACCTTCGATCCTTGCGCCTGTGCAATGCCTTCTTCAGTGGCTCGCTCTGGCGTAGGTCTTGCAGGTGCGGTCAGCACTTCTGGTGGCAAATCCTTTGTCTCTATGAGCTGTCCAGGCGCCATCACGGTGAGCCAATGACAAATGTTTTCTAACTGACGCACATTACCAGGGAAAGCAAAATTGGTCAGCATTTCTAGGGCTGACTCACTAATTCGCTTAGCGTCAACGCCCAGTTGTTTAGCACTCACTTGCAAAAAGTGCTGTGTCAGCATTGGCACATCAAGACTACGCTCACGCAGTGGGGGCAAACGCAAACGGATCACGTTGAGGCGGTGAAACAAATCCTCGCGAAAACCACCATGCTTGACGCGACGCTCTAAATCTTGGTGAGTCGCCGCAATCACACGCACATTGGCTTTGATAGCACTAGTGCCGCCCACACGGTAAAAATGACCATCGGAGAGTACGCGCAAGAGGCGCGTTTGCAGCTCCAGTGGCATATCTCCAATTTCATCTAAAAAGAGTGTGCCGCCCTCGGCTTGCTCAAAACGGCCACGGCGTGTAGCCTGAGCACCGGTGAAAGAGCCCTTCTCATGCCCAAAGAGTTCGCTCTCTAATAAATCTTTAGGAATCGCTGCGGCGTTAATCGCCACAAATGCACCACCAGCGCGAGGGGAGTGTTTGTGCAGGGCGTGGGCAACTAATTCCTTCCCCGTTCCTGACTCCCCTGTAATCAACACGTTTACATTGCTTTGGCTTAAGCGTCCAATTGCACGAAACACGTCTTGCATGGCAGGGGCTTGCCCCATCATTTCTGGCGTGGAAGGCACGTTCGTCGTCGCATCCGATTCCCGCTCGCTTTCGCTCACCGCACGCTGTATCAATTCAACGGCACGGGGCACATCGAAGGGTTTAGGCAAATACTCAAATGCCCCACCCTGAAAAGCCGACACGGCGCTATCCAAATCTGAGAATGCCGTCATGATAATGACAGGAAGGAGCGGATATTGAACTTTTATTTTGGCCAATAAATCTAAGCCTGACCCCCCAGGCATGCGTATGTCACTTACCAAAACAGACGGTTGACGAGTAGGCTCGACGTCACCCAAAGCTTCCAGCACCTCTTTGGGGTGAACAAAACTGCGTGTGGGCAATTTTTCACGTGCTAAAGCCTTCTCCAATACAAAGCGGATAGATGCATCGTCGTCTAACAACCAAATTTCTTTCATAGCCTATCCCTTTGTTCTTCTCGCCCTATGCCACTAGTGGCATTACCATCTTAAAGTCAGTCAGTCCTGGCACGCTATCGCACTCAATCACACCCGCATGCTGCTGTATGAAATTTTGTGCCAACGACAAGCCAAGCCCTGAACCACCTGCCCGCCCTGTAACCAAGGGATAAAAGATACGATCTTTAATATCAGCTGGAACGCCAGGGCCGTTATCTATGACATGCAACTCTAGTGCCAACTTATGACGCGCCTTGCCTAGCAAGACTTGGCGACCAATGCGTGTTTTAAATGTCAAAATTGCGCTGCCATCAGCAATACGCTCTTCCAATGCTTGTGCCGCGTTGTGCGCGACATTCAGAAGAGCTTGAATCAACTGCTCTCGATCACCTTCAAATTCGGGAATAGAAGCATCGTAATCGCGAACGACCGTTAATCCCTGTGGAAATTCAACCAAAATCAACTGTCGCACACGTTCACAGATTTCATGCACGTTCACTATACCCACCACATG
>CANBRV010000005.1 GCA_947372005.1 Comamonadaceae bacterium
GGTTACCCGTGATGTTGCTCGTGGCACCCCTTTGGAGTGGAGTTTGTTAAGTTGAGCGAACTGTCAGCGTTCATCGAAACGGAGAGGTTCATCATGCGAGAGTTATCCGTAGACGATGTGTCGGACAGATATCTCAGTTGGTTAAGTGATGCTGAAGCAGAAAAATGGATTGTTACAGCCAAAACAGCGCAGCGTATAAGCGACTTAAAGGCGTATGTTCTTGAGCGCTCCAACCGAGACAATGTACTTTTTTTGGGTATTTTTGAAAAATACAGTGGTTTGCACATTGGAAACATTAAATATGAACCCATAGAACTAGCAACAAGCTCTGCGGTCATGGGGGTTTTGATTGGCGAGCCCACGTATCGTGGCAAAGGTGTTTTTCCAGAAGTCTTTAAGGCAAGCGCCACTTGGCTAAAGAATAAGCGCGGCGTTAATCATATTCATCTTGGAGTCGAAAAAGCAAATCAATACGCGGTAAAAGCATATCAAAATATTGGCTTTACTCCCACCCTCTCAGAGGGTACACCCACCAATCCAGACGTTTTAATGATGGTTCTACACATTTAGGTCTACCGCATTAAACATATGTGTTTAATAATAAAAATTTTAGGTTTAGAGCCATTTTTGGCACAACGTGCGCGTGCACGCCTACGACGCATGATGCGAGGATACCGTCGCTTAAAAGCAGCTAATAAATTGGGCCAGATTGCAGCAGTCAAAGAGGTCTTGACGAACACCCCTGTCTGCGAACCTACCTCATATTCTTTGCATTTCTTGGGGCTTGAGCCCAAAGCGGCTGAACTGTCTATCCGACAATTTTTACTCGTTAGGCGAGTAAGCACTGGTTTGGGAGAAGCCTTACTCGAATCAATAGGTAGTCAACATGAACCCGTGCGATACGCACTTCCCAAAGTGTGGCGAGAAGTCTTACGCAAACAGGGCTTTCATGTCGCAGATTGCGCGTCCGCATGGCTTTGGGCGGGGTTTATTGCTTTGTACTTAGCAAACGGCATAGTGACTGCCATTAAGCTGAGCGCCATGAATGTCATGGAGTTGATTCATAAAAAAAATAGGGCTCTCGGACGCTATGCTTTTTTTGATACGCTAGGCTCGGGCAATCTTCCCGTTCAAAATGAAGCAGACGGCAATCACGACATAGTTAACTGGTATCTACGTTGGCCGCAACGAGCACAGAATCTTGAAAATATATGTCACAGCGTTATAGATGCCAAGACTAGGTTGATAACTAATATTCAAATAACTGCTTTATCTTCGCCTCTACGTCCATTCAACAGCGTGATCGCAGAACTTAAATTTCTTCTATGGAGTGTTGCCGCTTGCGCAAGAGCTTGCTTAGGGATTTTGAACGCCACATGGTGGCCAGCCCTTATGTTTGCGGAAGCAGCTAAAGCAAGGCAGATTCAATTTCAACAACCTAAATTACTAGCACGAGAATACTTATTTCATAACTCAAATTGGATATATCGCCCAGTATGGACTTATGCAGCTGAACGCAAAGGCTCTAAAGTTATTTTTTATTTTTACTCAACCAATTGCGAGCAATTTAAAACAGAAGGCAAATATCCATCGATACCGTATGGCTGGCAAGCAATGACATGGCCACACTATCTAGTTTGGGATGACTATCAATCTGACTTTGTTCGGCGCGCAGTCGGCCTCGCAGCTTCTATCAGCGTGGTGGGACCTATTACTTTTCGTACGGGGATACCGATTCCGAAAAATATTCCATCCAATAGCGTTGCTGTCTTTGACGTGCAGCCTATGCGTGATGCAATTTATCAACCACTAGTATTGGATTTGGAATATTACGTTCCACGGAATGCGAATCAATTTTTGCATGATATTCATCAAGCCATCGTTCTGACTAGTCACATCATGATTTTAAAACGAAAGCGAGATGTAGGGTCTAAAGCTCACACAAGCTACATTCAAACAAGCCAATCACTCAGTCATTCAATGCACTGGATGGAAATTAACCCAGATACATCAGCTCTTACTTTAATTGAAAAATGTTGCGCTATTATTTCTGCTCCGTTTACCTCTACGGCACTACTTGGGCAAAGTCTTGGTAAGCCATCAATCTATTATGATCCGCACGGCATCTGCGATAAAAATGACCGTGCCGCACACGGAATAGCAATATTGTCAAATGTGAAAGAATTACAAAATTGGTTGTCAACCCTGTCTGAAAATCGTAGTTCTAATTTTTGACCTAATGCAGAAAATTTTATTCAATCTGAAAGATGTAGAAGTATTTATTTTTTCAGGAAAAATCAATTGCATAATAAAATGCTTAAAGTTATTAATATTAAATTAAATATTAATAACTATTTTTACTGAATTAGATGTTTATAATAATTTTTCATAAAACAATAACTGAGATTCAAGCTTATGTTGAGGCTTGCATTACAGCCTTGCCCAGTACAAGTGGTAATAAGTTAAGAGCGTATTTTTTTCGGAAAAAATTTAAATCTTTAGGCTTTCCCGCCACACTCTCTTCGGGTATTCATATCCTTGGCGCAAAAAATATATCTATCCAGAATCATTTTGACTGTGGATTGAATTGTTTTTTATATGCCGATGGTGATGGCAGTATTTCAATTGGGAATCGGGTTGCGTTAAATGCCAACGTTCAGATTAATGCATCTATCCGTGGGGAAATTGTGATCGGGGATGATGTCTTAATCGGTCCGGGAGTGTTGATCCGAGCAACCAATCATAATTTTTCACGTACCGATATTCCTATTCGACAGCAAGGCCACGTACCAGGAAAAATCATAGTGGAAGATGATGTGTGGATTGGAGGAAACGTGACGCTACTTGGCGGTTGCCATATTAAAAAAGGCGCTATCATTGCCGCAGGTGCGGTAGTGATTGGGGAGGTGCCGGCATACGCCATCGTTGGAGGGGTACCCGCAAAATTATTAAAGTGGCGTGACAATCAGTCTGCGTCTACTGCTACGGAAAACGCATCGATACACGAATAGCAAAAAATGACCACTTGCCCTATTTGCAATAGCGATCAAACAAAAATCGTTGCTCCTTTTCGCCATCAAAACCCGATCTTTACCAACTGCTCACGGGCTGAATGCTTATCCTGCGGCATGGGTTTTGCAACGCCCATGCCCAGCGACACCATGCTGACAGATTACAACGCCAGCTATTTTGCAACGGCGCATGGCGGGCAGCCTACCAACTCAACAGCAACCGCCTTCTTTTCAGGTATTGCGCGCCTGCGGCTTGCATTTGTGAAACGATTTTTAAATAAATATCAAATCGCCATTGACCGCGTGTTAGAGCTTGGCCCTGGGTCTGGTTTTTTTGCACGTCACTGGCTAGAGGTATCGCCACATAACACTTATCTGGCAGTCGAGACAGATGCATCGTGCCATCCTGCCCTCCAAGACTTAGGGGTTCAGTTAGTAGCGGTCGATGCGCACGTTCCAGTTGATTTAGTCGTGATGTCACATGTGCTAGAGCATGTCCCGCATCCTGTGGCGTTTGTTCAACACGCCACAGAAGGGCTGCGACCAGGTGGCGTTATTTTTATTGAGGTGCCTTGCCAAGACTGGGCGCATAAACAACTAGACGAGCCCCACATCCTCTTTTTTGACAAGCCATCTATGCATCAACTTCTGACAGATCTTGGTTTTGTCGATATTGAAGTCAGTTATTACGGGCAAACCATTCGTCAATTGCAACACACATCATCACTTCGTAACAAGCTTATGGCAATACGTGAAAAACTATTGTCTTTAGGCTTTGTCGCACCTTTTGCCAAAAAACATGTGGGCATGGAAATGCTCACTCAACCATTAGAGTGTGCCATGGCCGCACCCTTTATGGCACATCAAGAATCGATTGAACCCGCTTGGTGGCTAAGGGCGGTTGCACGAAGCAGGAGTTAGCACCTTGTCGTATTACCCGCTACTCAAGGTGTCTGGCGCCCAAGGCTGGGTCACTTTATGCAACTTCTCGCCTAATAATTGGGAGGCAAGTGCTACCCGTGATCAGCTCGTTAACGTTACTTGGTGTGCGGGCGATATATGGATGACGGCTTGTTTGGGTGTTTTAAAAGCAGGAGAAACACGCACGGTTACCGAGCAAGAACTGCAGGGATTAGTACCCGACAGCGCTTTGCCCTTGCTCTCACTCACGCAAAAGCCGTTGCCACCACAAAGCCAACGCTTACCAAGACTAGAGGGCATGAAGACGGCAACACCCGCTTGGCGCGCTTCCCTAGGCCTATCCACATCACAAACTCAAACCAGTTATCAAGGGGAGATGGATCCTTTTCCGGCTCCGGCATCGCTACTTACTTTTGGACCTTTCGTCCAGTTTGGAGCCGAGATAAACAACTATTTAATTTTGCTGAATCTTGAAAGCTCACCTATCCCCAGAACAGACACATTAATGATCTACGATGCGCACCATCTGGTGCTTAAGGGGCAATTCGACGTTCATAACAACCAAGCCACCATCATTGCGCTTGATGGACTGGGTTTTCATTCAACAGATTTACCTTTGTTTGTGTGCCGCACCATGGCAGCCATTCCGCTCTACTTTTCTCGCACCGCAGATGGCGCGTTCCTCAGTCTTGAACACACCCACCCGCCCGCATCATTGGTTGTACATGGCAAGCGCTGGGAAACACAAAAAATGCTAAAAAACCGTTGGTTTGAGAAAGTCACTTCGTGATGACGCCCTCTTTTTTATTGCAGCGGCTAAGACGCGCGATGTGGACATGGAAGCAACCGCTGACCCGACAACCATCAGAGCGAACCGCGCCCATCAGCGATCTTTTTATTTGGCGCACATCTAAAGACTGGCAGACCAGTTTTGAGCTGCTCGATATCCCTTCCCTTTTTTGTGAATACCCGCAAAAAGTACAGCGCTACGTCACCATTGTCTTTTTTAACCACATGGGGCGTTATTGCCTAGAAAAATGCGTCCCCGTCCTGCCGCATCAACGCCAAACACTCAATATTTCCTCACTAGTTGGGGAGTCGTATGGCGCAGTAGGCACTTTCGCCGTTTTTCACGCCGATACCCCTCCCGCAGTCACAGAGCTTGGCTCTTTTCTTGCCGAACGCGGCTACGTTAGCTATCGGTATCAAAATGCGCCTTTGCAGGCCTATGTTCATGGCAATTTTGATGCCATCGCACGCAAAAGCGATCACACATTTGAACGACTAGGCGTTGTAGGGTGGCGCACCCGTCGCTATTGCCTGCAGCATGCCATGCAAAACCCCTCGTTTTACGTGTTAGGGATTGTTAATCCAACCAACAAAGTACAATCATTTCACTGTGAATTGATATCGTTGCTCAGTGGTAAACTACTGAGTCATCAATTTGTTAAACTGCCCCCACAAGGGATGCATTTAATTCATTTTCCAATCAATCAATCAGAGCCTGCTCGGGCGGTGATTCAAAGCCGTTTGGTCATGGCTAGACCGCTCGTATTTCGTATTCAAAACTCTAAACTGGATGTCTTTCATGGGTAATAAGGTAATTGAAGTTGGCTATGGCAAAGTCAACAAAGTTCAAATTGGCGATAAGTTGCCGCTTGCTTTTATCGGTGGGCCGTGCGCCATCGAAAGCCGAGATCATGCCTTTATGATGGCCGAGGCCATTGAAAAAATTTGCCGCAAAGTTGGCATTGCATGGATCTATAAATCCTGCTATGACAAAGACTGTCGCTCTGCACCTGACAGCTATCACGGACTCGGTGTGGACGATGGTTTGCGTATTCTTGCTGATATTCGTGACGCATTTGGCATTCCTGTTGTGTCCGACTTTTCCGACCCCGCATGGGCTGCTGCCACAGGCGAAGTGTGTGACATGGTGCAAGTCCCTGCATACCTATGCCGTCAAACCTCTATTCTTCGTGCAGCGGCACAGACCAATCGCCCTATTCATTTGAAAAAGGGACAGTTCATGAGCCCTTGGAACATGAAGAACTCGGTACGTAAGATTGAGGCTGCTGGCAACCATCAAATTCTTTTAGCCGATCGCGGTACATTTTTTGGCTACAACATGCTGGTCAACGACTTCACCTGCTTCCCCATCATGGCCAAGACGGGCTATCCTGTTTGTTTTGATGCCACACACTCGATTCAATTGCCCACCTCCATGGGCAATATTTCCGGTGGCCAACGTGAGTTCATTCCCTATTTGGTTCGCGCCGCCGCCGCTTGCGGTATCAATGCGCTCTTTATGGAAACCCACAACGATCCAGACAATGCCATGTCGGATGCCAATACGGTCATGAACATCAAACACCTTGAAAACGTGCTAGGGCAAGCCAAGGCCGCACACGAATTCCGCCTTGAAATGCTAGCTAAATATGGAGAAGATAATGTCCACCCAGAAAAATAAATCGATGCTAGTCAGCGATGTGATGCTCCCTATGGATCGCGTACCGGCTATCCAAAAAGAAGTGATTTTGAAAGCTGCGCTTGAAGAAATGGGGCGCACTCGTCTGGGCATTGTTTGTATTACCGATGCCGTGCAAAAATTATTGGGCATTTTGACCGATGGTGATATACGTCGAAAGCTATTGACCGTACAAAAACCTTTCTCTGCTTTTTTTATCGACGATGCGCTCGACCACGCCATTCACGCGCCCATGACGATCAAGCCAGACGACACGCTGGTGCATGCCGTCGATGTGATGGGGCAAAAGCAAATATGGGATTTGCCGGTTGTGAATGACCAAGGCACCCTAGTGGGGTTGTTGCATTTACATCCTGCCTTGCAAGCGCTGTTGGAGGCAGGGAAGTAATGCATTCTGGGCAGAGTGCTATCAACTATTTAGCCAATGAGATAGGCAAAGACGAGCCCCATGCCAGCTCTCATTGGCAAAAATATCACTCTGCTTTTAAATTTAATGGGCAAGCATTTGAAGGCTTGCAGGGTTTCGGCGGCAATGTAAGTCCACCCAGCGGCTTACGTTTGTGGGCGCTTAAAAAGCTACAACACCGATTTAGAGTAATCGGAAAGCAATACCCGCTGTTCGACTCGATTGATGCGTTAGCCCATCAAATGACGTCTCAACAAAACAGATCTTATGACTTGGATGTGCTCAGACAAGCCATCACCATCTCGTTTCTTCATCACAAAGCCGCCGATAAGCTCAGTCCAACAGCCATGGGGTGCGTCATTGGCGATGGATTTGCATCCATGACGGCATTGCTGCTAGCAAGTGGCTCCGCTGGTCGAGTCGTACTCATTAACTTATCCAAAACATTATTGGTCGATCTGTGGTATCTCAAGTTATGGATGGGGGCAACCGTATTTGAGTCATCCGTCGATTTAGTCACCGATGAAACCAGTCTTGCGCAGGCTTTGGCAAAGCCTCTCAAAGAAGGCTCTAAGCAAGTGATTGCTCTGCAAGCCTCGCACCATGCGTTATTAAGAAGTTGTCCTATAGATTTTGCGATCAATATAGCCTCCATGCAAGAAATGGATCCCCCCATAACTGCCGCCTATTTTCATGATTTGCGCGAAGTTGCTCGAAAGCGGGGGCTGCTCTTTTATTGCTGCAACCGTGAAATGAAACAATTACCCGATGGTACGGTTACTGAATTTTTAAAATACCCATGGCATACCCATGATCACATTCTGACTGATGAATTATGTCCCTGGCATCAACAGTACTACACCATTCGCCCGCCTTTTTATCATTCGTATGACGGTGCTCATCAACATCGTTTAGCCATTTTTCAAAACAACAACCTCACTTCATCACATGAATAAAATTTTTGAACAACGTGCAGCCTTAAAGCAAAAAATGCGTAACCGCGAACGCATGTTTGCGGGATGGATTTCATATGCACATCCCTCTATTACCGAAACCATTGCTCGTGCTGGCTTTGACCTCATGTTTATCGACATGGAGCACTCCACTATCTCTTTAGAGCAAGGGCAACGCATCATTGCCGCTAGCCAAAGCGAAGGCGTGCCCTGCATCCCGCGCCCCGTCTCGCACTCAAACGACTACTTAAAGCCCTTACTAGAGTCGGGGGCTGATGGCATGCTGGTGCAGTTTGTCGAAACGGCTGAGCAAGTTCAAGCCTTAATTAAAGATGTCAAGTATCCACCCGTTGGACGCCGCACATATGGTGTCAATCGCGCACAAGCCTACGGATTTGATTTTGATGAATATATTCAAAATTGGAATAGCACTTCGACATTCATGTTGCAAGTGGAGTCTATTAAAGGGGTTGAAAATATTGAGCAGTTACTCGCTTTCGACGAGGTGGACGGCGTGATGATTGGCCCTTTGGATATTGCAGGCTCACTCGGGGTACCGGGGCAAACCACGCACCCATTGGTCATTGAGGCTTCGCGCAAAGTGATTGCAGCTTGTGAGCGATATGGCAAAAGCTGTGGCACGCAAGTGGCCGACGCGACGCCCGCCACGGTGAAAGCCGTCTTTGATCTAGGCTACAACTATGCCATTTTGGGATCGGATTTATTTGTGCTTTGGAAATGGGCGGCACAAATGCAAGACATGATGAAAACCATGCGTTAATGGGACCTCCATATGAATACTTATCTCAATCAATTATTTAATCTTGAAGGCAAAGTAGCCGCCGTTACCGGGGCAGGCGGCCATTTGTGTAGCGAAATGGCGCGTGGCTTTGCCCGCGCAGGGTGCGCCGTTGCCGTATTGGATCTTCGTCTTGAAAAGGCAAAAGCCGTAGAGGCTGAGCTGCGAGCCGAAGGCTTTGACAAAGTGATGTCACTGGCTATTGATGTCGCAAAAAAAGAAGAGCACGTAGCAGCTCTAAACGCCATCGTGTCGCAATTTGGTCATCTCGATATCTTGGTCAACGGCGCAGGCACTAATGGGCCAACGCCTTTTTTAGAGCTTGAGCTAGACGAGTGGTATGCCATCCTAGACTCTCAGCTGACGGGCACTTTTTTAGGCTGCCAAGTCTTTGGCGGCTACATGGTGAAACGGGGTCAGGGTTCGATTATTAACATCTCTTCTGCCTCGGCTGGGCCACCACTGTCTAAGGCTTTTACATACTCTATTGCCAAAGCGGGGATTTTAAATTTAACACAAAATTTAGGACGCGAATGGGGCACGCAAGGTGTCCGCGTCAATGCGCTACGCCCTGGGTTTTTGCCTACCGATTGGAATCGCAAAAACTTTATTACACCTGCGCGCGAAGCGGCCATCTTGGGGCATACACCGATGGCACGTTTTGGTGCCCCGGTTGAGCTGCTAGGCGCTACGCTGTGGTTAGCCTCTGATGCTGCCAGCTTTGTTACAGGCGCTGAAATTGCCGTGGATGGCGGTTTTTCTTGCATGACGATTTAATGATGTTGAGCGCATATGACGAATAAAAAAACAGCTGTGATTACAGGGGGTAATCGAGGTATTGGGCTCAACATTACCGAAGCCTTTATCGAAGCGGGATATCACGTTTTTGTGGGTGCGCGCCAAGAAATGGGGCTCTCTGCCCGTTTTGGCAAGAGTGTCACTTTTGTGGCAACCGATGTGCGCAACGAGACAGCGCATCAGCACCTGGTCAATCAAGCACTACAAACAACTGGACGAGTCGATGCCTTTGTTAACAATGCGGGTTATTCCGAGTGGCGACCGATTGCACAGATTGACGAAGCCTTTTTAGATGACATCATTGCCACCAACCTCAAAGGCGCCTTTTGGGGGTGCAAAGCCGCAATTGCAGCCATGCGCGAAGGTGGCAGCATTATTAATCTCTCCAGCATCGCCAGCAAACGTGGGAGTGCCAACAATTCGGCGTACGTTGCCACAAAATTTGCCATGAATGGCCTGACTCAATCATTGGCCAAAGAAGTGGGCGCGTTAGGTATCCGCGTCAATGGCGTTTGCCCTGTGCTCATTCCAACAGATGGTTTGTTAGAAGCCTTAAAAAGCCCGTATGGCCCCGCTGCTAACGGTGATGGCAACGCATTTATTGCGCGTTTTGCAGTTGATAATGCTGCACTCAAGCGACTGCCCACGGGGGCCGAAGTGGCTGCTATGTGTGTGTTTTTAGCATCGGATGCGGCATCCGCTATCACAGCCCAAAATATCAATGTCGACTGCGGCGTATTTCCACAATAGATCTAAAAATTTATGAAAATCGTTGCCGTTATTCCTGCCCATATGGCGTCTGTCCGGTTTCCAGGAAAAATTTTATTCCCCTTTCATGGCTTGCCTATGATCGAGCATGTTCGGCGACGGGCCTTGCTTTGCAGCTCTTTATCGGATGTGGTGATTGCGACCTGTGACGAGGATATCGCTTCGGCTATTCGTGGCTTTGGTGGCAAAGTGGTCATGACCGCCGACACCCATAAAAATGGAACGACACGTGTGGCACAGGCCGTTAAAGACATCGATTGCACGCATGTCATCTTGTTACAAGGCGATGAGCCCCTGCTGCTGCCTCGGCATGTGGACGCTCTAGCCAGCGCGATGCGAGCCAACCCTAGTGGCGATGCGTGGAATGCAACAGGGCCTATTGAGCACCCAGACGAGCTAGACCGCCATTCATTTGTGAAATGCGTCGTCTCGCAGTCTGATCGCATCATGCATTGCTTTCGCCGTACGCCAGGCTATAGCCATTTTGATGAACAGAAAAAATTCATCCGAAAGATACTGGGCATCATTGCATACCGTAAAGATTTTTTAATGCAATTAACGTCACTACCAAGCGCGCCTATCGAGTTAGCTGAGTTCATTGAACAAATGCGTATTCTTGAAGCCGACCATACTTTGCAATCCGTCCCTGTCGCACCTAGCCTTCCATCTGTTAACGAGCCCCATGAGGCAGATGTTGTGCTGGACTATATTCAGCATGACCCAGAACAAAAGCAGCTGCTAGAGCAGATATTTAAGTAACTGTGGACGAAGCGCAATATATAAAAATTTATACCGCTTGTGACGATGTACTCCTGTCACCCCATGCAACGCTTGCATGTACGGCAATCCCTTGGTTACACGTCATCCGTGAGCACCCTTCTTTTCTTAAAGATTACGAAGCCGTCTTAGTCGCCCCAACCATGCGTAGCAAGCTGGTTACGCAAATTTTAAAACGGTTACGCTTTTATTTCAGTTGGTTGCGGCAACTGCACAAAGCATACAACGTCAGCGGCGCGGCATGGCATGGCCCACAAACCTTTTCTCAGTCAAGTGACGTTCTTCTAATTTCGCACTTGCTTGATCGCTCAAAAAATAAAAATGCTTTAGATTTTTATTTTGGAGACTTGCCCGAGCGCCTGCGCGTGGCGGGTCATACCGTGACGATGGCATTTATTGACCATACAGGTGTCACAACAACAGCATCTACTTCACCGATCATCTTTAGTAATTCGCTCGGCATCAAAGCAGAAATTTCACTTTATCAACAACTCAAGAAAGAGTCGCGGCGATTATCCACACAAGCCGGTACCGAGCCAGAGGGTCTAAAAAAGCGCGTGCTAGAACGAGCCTCGTTAGAAGCATTATCGGGCGCTACAAGAACCAACCTTCGTCTGCACCAGCAATTTGCCCAACTGATTGCTCGCTTGAAGCCCAAAATGGTCATCACAACCTACGAGGGGCATGCATGGGAACGTTTAGCATACGCTGCGGCACATGCCGTTTCCCCACATATTCAATGCACGGGATACCAACATGCGGCTATTTTTCGTTTGCAACATAGCGTGCGTCGTCAATTGCAAACCGTATTTAATCCCAATGCGATACTGACGGCAGGACACGTCGCTAAAACCCAGCTTGAAGACTCTGAGCAGCTTCGTGGAATACCAATTGCCGTGCTAGGGTCTCATCGTTCCTTAAACGTATCTTATTGCCACGAGAGAACAAATAACATCTGCTTAGTCCTACCTGAAGGACTCCTCAGTGAATGTCGTCTTCTTTTTGAGTTTTCAATCGCCTGCGCAAAACTGCTACCAGAGATGCATTTTGTATGGCGGCTGCATCCCTTAATCACATATGACAAGCTAGTTCGAACCTATCCTAGCTTTCGTCAACTACCCAAAAATATCGTGCTGTCATCCCAGGCAATCGATGCAGACATTGCCGTTGCTCGGTACGCTCTTTATCGAGGAAGCACCGCCATCGTGCAGGCCGTATGTGCCGGCGTGCAACCCATTTATTTAGCGGCGAATCCATCAGAGATGTCAATCGATCCTCTCTATCAATTAGACGAGTGGCGTCAAAGCGTTTCCAATACCCAAGCATTCAAAAATTTAGTAACGGATAGCGAGACCAACGGCTCTCAGGACGCTTCAAAAAAATTGACCGCCATACAATACTGCGAGTCTTTTTATTCTCCCTATGACTCCTCCGTTGTATTCGCTCATGTCGTTTGAATCAAAAAATGCAGTGACTGTGGTTATTGCAACATTAGGTGGTGCATCATTAGCATCCACCATAGCCGCTCTCAACCAAGGTACGGTGTCGCCTGCCGAAATTCTTATTTGCATTCCCAGCACAGACGCCTCAAAGATAACAACCGCCATTTCTGATATTGCCAATGTCAAAATAATAAAAACCGATTTTCGCGGCCAAGTGGCTCAAAGGCACTGGGGATTTCAACATGCCGCACACGATATCGTCATGCAACTAGATGATGATATATGGGTCGATGCACAATGTATCGAGCGACTCTTACGTACACTTCACACTTTAGGCCCTCAAATTGCCGTAGCGCCAGCGCTGATTAATCAAGCAACAGGATTATCTGTTTATAAAAAACCAGCTAGAAATAAACTCATATCGACTATTTATTATTGGCTCATGAATGGCGCTGCCGGTTATTCGCCTGGTCGTATTGATAAATCTGGTTCAGCGGTTGGTGTTGATCCCGCCTTATCGTCAAACGATATACATGATGTTGAGTGGTTGGCAGGTGGATGTATGATGCATTATAAAAAAAATCTCATATTGGAGAATTTTTGGCCCTTGCCAGGCAAAGCTTATTATGAAGATGCTGTCCACTCCTTTCTGTTAAAAAATAAAGGAATCCGTCTCGTTATTGACTCTAGGGCGCAGTGTTCTTTAGAGCTTCTAGGTCAAACCGATTTAAAATTGAAACACTTATTTAGTGTTTTATATCGAGATTATCTTGCCAGACAATATTCCATGAAGAGGTTTTCTCAGCCCTCTTTAAGAGTGTATCCTTATTATTTTTTTAGAGTAATAAGTTATATTTATACACGTTCAAAATTATTTTTAAAGAATAATTTATGGAAATAATTTCCATTACGGGTGCCTCGGGATTTATTGGGCAACACCTTGTCTCTGAACTAAGTAAAAATAGTACATTACATATTAAAGTACTGACTCGTCAACATAGTGATCAAATGACTCATTTTAAGTCTTTTCCTAACGTTGAAATTATAGAGGGTGATTTACTTTTACCCGATTCGTTAACAAATTTTATTGTGCCTGGCTGTACAGTTATTCATCTTGCTTATTTAAAAAATCTAGACAAAAATACCAATCTACAAGCCATAACGCATCTACTGCAGACCTGCAAAGATATTAAAATAAAGCGATTCATTCACATTAGTACTGCCGCGGTAATAGGACGCGCTCCTGACGAACTAGTGACCGAAACCACAGCTTGTCAACCGATCAGCCAATATGGCATAACTAAACTGGCTATTGAAGATCTCGTATTAAAAACCGGCACAGATATATTTGATGCAGTTGTTTTACGCCCGACGGCTGTTTTTGGTAAAGATGGGCAGTCATTAAAAAAACTTAGCCATGATTTGACTGCCAAAAATTATTTGCTTAATTATCTTAGATCTTGTCTTTTTAACAAACGTCAAATGAATTTGGTGCATGTTATTAACGTTGTGACCGCTATTAGTTTTATGATTTATCGCCAAGAAAATTTAAATCGCCAGATTTTCATTGTTTCTGAAGATGATAATTTAAATAATAATTTTAATTACGTTGAAAAATTTTTAATGACCCAATACGGCATTAAAGAATATCCATTTCCGTCGTTCTCATTATCATTGAAGTTTCTTTCATTTTTTCTAACAATTCTTCATAAAAACGAAACCAACCCGTATCGTCGATATGATTCGAGCAAATTGATGTCCCTTGGCTTTAATCGCACCATGGATTTTGAGGACGGCTTAAAAAATTACGTTGCCGTATAAATCAAGATGCAAATACTCAATGTTAATTCTAGTCTCGGCTTAAAAACTGGTGGTGGAACGGCTGAACGCACGTTTCAAATGAGCCGGTTTCTAGCCCAATTAGAAAACGTGCACTGTACTGTTTTAACATTAGACATTGAATTAGATGCTGTGCGCATTCAAGCATTAGAGCCCGCAAATGTAACCATACTGCCTTGTATATGGAAGCGATTTTATGTGCCATATGGTGGTTGGCGTACGATTCGGCGCTTGGTTGTACAAGCCGATATCATCCACATGGTTGGGCATTGGAGTGTATTAAATGCATTGGTTTATTTAGCCGCGAAACAACTGAATAAACCCTATGTTGTTTGCCCAGCGGGCGCTCTCCCGATTTTTGGACGCTCTGCCATACTGAAGCGTTTTTACAATTTTTTGATTGGTCGATCCCTCATTCGAAATGCCAGTGCCTGGATCGCCGTCACTCAAGGTGAGTTGCCACAGTTTGAAGGCTACAACATTCCCGCTTCAAAGGTAACCGTGATACCCAATGGGGTGAATGTTGCAGATTTTGTCATTGACAATCAGAATGATCTTGCTAGCCACACTGAGCTACCTGACGCACCTTTTATCTTATTTATGGGGCGACTCAATCCTATTAAAGGACCCGATTTACTGTTGCATGCTTATATTCAAGCGCGGCACCTCTTCCCTCAGTTTCATCTGGTATTTGCAGGACCAGATGGTGGCATGCTCTCTAGCCTTAGGCGCACGGTTCAAGCTGCCGAGCTTTCACAGCATGTCCATTTCATAGGCTATGTTGACGGTCGCGCTAAATCCAGCGCTTATCACAAGGCTACCTTACTAGTCATCCCTTCTAGACTCGAGGCGATGTCTATCGTCGCCATAGAAGCTGGCATTTGTGGGACGCCCGTTTTATTGACTGACCAATGCGGCTTCAGCTCTATTTGTCAAGTTGACCCGCGCCTCGAAGTTGCCGCCTCTGTAGATGGATTGGTCAAAGGCCTTACAGAAATTCTGATCCACCCAGAATTATTAGGGCGTATTGCACCTGTTTGGAAAAATTTTGTTGCACAGCATTACGCATGGGAAGCGATCGCCCCTCAGTATCTGGTCCTGTATGAGCGCATTAGCATGCTGCAAAGTGAACGCCCATGAATGTACTCGTTGTTAGTCAATATTTTTTGCCCGAAGGTTTTCGAATCAATGATTTGGTGCAATCATTAGTCGACAAAAATATAACGGTTGATGTGCTCGCGGGTAAACCCAATTACCCAGAGGGCCTCATCTACCCTGGCTACCGAGCTTGGGGCTGGCAAGTCGAGTTTTTGCTGGGTGCGACTGTGTACCGGTTGCCCCTGTTTCCACGTGGGCAGCGCAGTACATGGCGATTAGCCATGAACTATCTGTCGTTTGTGCTATCTGGCGTCTTATTGGCGCCTTGGATGCTGCGCAAGCGATCCTATGACGTCATTTTTGTCTATGGTGTATCCCCCATTTTGCAAGCGATTCCAGCGCTTTTATTGGGCTGGCTACGTGGTATCAAAGTAGTGCTATGGGTGCAAGACTTATGGCCAGCCAGTTTAGAAGCGACGGGCTATGTGCGTAACCCACGGCTGCTTCATTGTGTCGAGTGTGTGGTACGATTCATTTATCGCCGTACCGATTTGATTTTGGTTCAATCACAAGGGTTTATACCGCACGTCGCGAAACTTGTACCTGATCAGTCGATTGTTTATTACCCCAATTCGGTCGATCCGATATTTAGTCGTCCCCCAACGGCGTCTTCACCTGATATTGCGGCGCTGGATGAAGGTTTTTGCGTTGTATTTGCAGGTAATGTAGGCGCTGGGCAAGCAGTGGAAGTGATTGCTGACGCGGCCACGATCTTGAAACATCACCCCGCCATCCGCTTTGTTGTGATTGGACAAGGTAGTCGCTGGGATTGGCTGCATGCGCAAATCCACGAGCGGCATTTAACAAATTTATATTTACCTGGCAGATACCCTTTGGACGCGATGCCCAAGTTTCTGCAACAGGCATCTGCTTTATTGGTCACGCTTGCCGACGAGCCTATTTTTGCCGCCACTGTGCCCAACAAAATTCAAGCCTATATGGCGGTGGGCCGGCCTATTGTTGCCTGTTTGAACGGCGAGGGTGCACGTTTGGTTATCGAAGCGAATGCTGGTATCGCAGTTGCCGCACAAGACGCACAAGGCCTAGCGGACGCTTTGCTGAAGTTGTACGCACTGTCAGATCAAGAGCGCGTGGCACTGGGCAACAATGCACGTGATTATTTTAAAATCCATTTCGATCATCTACAGCTCACCGATCAGTTGATAGAACACCTCCACTCACAATCTCACATCAAAAAAGGATACCCATGAAAATCGTCGTGCTGGGCGCTAGCGGCATGATTGGTAGCGCCATGATGCGCGTACTCAGTACGCAAAAAGATTGGCAAGTGTTTGGAGCACTACGCTCCGACTCTGCCAAACATTTTTTTTCACCCAAAATTGCGGCTCGCCTACTAGGTGGTGTTGATGTCGCGCAAGAAGACTCGCTCATTCGTACCCTTCATACGATTCAACCACAGGTCGTTATTAACTGTATTGGCTTGACCAAGCATCACAAAGAGGCGGACGATCCTTTATTGGCGATTCCTATTAATGCTATGTTGCCACATCGCTTATCAAAGCTATGCGAGATCATCTCAGCCCGCTTCATTCATATTAGTACAGATTGCATCTTCTCAGGCGCGAAGGGTGCATATACAGAAAATGATGTCAGCGATGCCAAAGACGTATATGGCAAAACCAAATCTCTAGGTGAAGTGATCCATTCTCCCCATGCTGTCACACTTCGCACTTCTACCATTGGGCATGAACTAGACAGTCGTTATGGATTGTTAGAGTGGTTTTTATCGCAAAGTGAGCATTGCGCGGGCTTTAGTCGCGCCATTTTTTCTGGCTTACCCACAGTCACTCTGGCAGAAATCATCCGTGACTTAGTTATTCCGCAAACGCATCTTTCTGGTTTGTACAATGTAGGGGGATCACCTATCAATAAATATGAACTGCTGTGCCTGATCGCGCAAACATATCAAAAATCCATCGATATTATTCAAGATACCGAGTTTTCTATTGATCGATCACTTAATTCACAGCACTTTTGCGAAAGCACAGGTTACGTTATACCAACTTGGCCATCGCTTATTCAATCAATGTATAGCCAGAGATAACGCAGGATTTATTTATGTTTGACAATAAAGTTTTAATGATTACCGGCGGCACGGGCTCCTTTGGAAATGCGGTTTTAAAGCGCTTTTTATCGACCGATGTTCGCGAAATCCGGATTTTTAGTCGCGATGAAAAAAAACAAGAGGAAATGCGTATTGCTTTAAACAATGATAAATTAAAGTTTTACATTGGTGATATTCGCAACTACGATAGTATTTTACAGGCCATGAAAGGCGTCGACTATGTCTTTCACGCTGCGGCACTAAAACAAGTTCCGTCCTGCGAGTTTTACCCAATGGAAGCGGTGCGCACCAATGTGCTGGGCGCAGAAAACGTGATGTCGGCGGCGATTGCGCAAGGCGTTGATCGCGTCGTCGTACTCAGTACTGACAAAGCGGTCTATCCTATTAACGCCATGGGCGTGTCCAAAGCCATGATGGAAAAATTGATGGTGGCCAAGGCCAGAATGCAAACCCCTGGAGAGACCGTACTATGCGCCACTCGCTACGGCAATGTGATGGCCTCGCGTGGATCGGTTATTCCTTTGTTTATTTCTCAAATTAAAGAGGGGATAGCCTTAACCATTACAGATCCGAGTATGACGCGATTTTTGATGTCGCTAGATGACTCCGTCGATTTGGTATTGCACGCCTTTGAGCATGGGCAGCAAGGTGATATTTTCGTACAAAAAGCGCCTGCCTCCACCGTAGCCGATTTAGCGACCGCTTTGCTAGAAATGTTTCGCAGTACCACTGCGCCACGCATTATTGGTACAAGGCACGGAGAAAAGCTATTTGAAACCTTGGTCTCTCGCGAAGAAATGGCACGGATAGATGATATGGGCGATTACTACCGCATTCCTGCGGATAACCGCGATCTTAACTACGCCAAGTACTTTAGTGACGGCGAGGAAAAAATATCAACCTTGGATGACTACACATCACATAGCACACAGCAATTAAATGTGGCGCAAGTCAAGGAATTATTACAAAAATTAACTTTTATACAGGAGCAGCTGAATGCTTAAAGTCATGACCATTGTGGGCACACGCCCAGAGCTGATCAAAATGAGCCGCGTCATCGCAGAATTGGACAAGCATACGCAGCACATACTGGTGCATACCGGTCAAAATTATGACTACGAACTGAATCAGATTTTTTTTGATGATTTGCAAATTCGTAAACCCGATCATTTTTTAGGTGCAGTCGGTGACACGGCGGCTCAAACCATTGGGCAAGTAATTATTAAATCTGACGAGGTATTTGAGAAAGAAAAGCCCGATGCGGTTCTTTTATATGGGGACACCAATTCTTGTCTGGCTGTCATTTCGGCTAAACGACGTAAGATTCCCGTCTTTCATATGGAGGCAGGTAACCGCTGCTTTGATCAACGCGTACCTGAAGAGCTCAATCGCAAAGTATTAGATCATTTAAGTGATATTAATTTAGTTTTGACTGAGCATGCTAGGCGTTATTTAATTGCTGAAGGCATTCGCCCTGAGACCATTATTAAAACTGGCTCACACATGAATGAAGTGCTAGCGTATTACATGCCGCAGATTAACCAATCTGATGTGCTCACTCGCCTAGGCCTAACCGCGAATCAATTTTTTGTGGTCAGTGCGCACCGTGAAGAAAATGTGGATACAGCTGAAAATTTAACCGATTTGGTTCACACCCTCAATCTTTTAGCAAGCACATATGGCTTCCCCATCATTGTGTCTACTCATCCCAGAACACGCAAGCGATTAGATGCACTGGGACTTACGGATATTCATCCACTGATTAATTTTGCCAAGCCTTTTGGATTTTTTGATTTTATTCAGCTACAAATCAAAGCGCGCTGCGTGATCTCCGATAGCGGAACCATTACCGAAGAGGCCTCTCTTTTAAACTTACCTGCTATTACGATCCGATACGCACATGAGCGACCAGAGGGTATGGATGAAGGTACGGTCATTATGTGCGGGTTAAAACCCCAAGAGGTACTCGCGGCTGTTAAGGTTGTCGGTGAGCAGTTCTCCAGTCATGGCCCCATGCGACCTGTTGCCGATTATGCGGCACCGTCTGTATCTCAAAAAATCCTTCGGTTGGTACTCAGTTATACCGGGTACGTCAATCGAACCGTCTGGCGTCAATGATTCGATGAACTATATCTTCCCCGGCGCATTTGCCGTCAATGCCCTGTCTATGACAGGCTTGTTGATTGTGGCAAGCTTAGCGGGAGATCCTATTTTTGCTGCAAACATTGGCTTGGTTCAAGCAGCGACCCTGGCGCTGTTTTACGCATTTTCTGGAAATACACGCAGCGCCATTTTGAATTCTCAATCGGGTGTGAGCGCTCATTCAGTTTTTAGCACGCGACTGATTTTGCTCATACCGTTGGCTATAGCGGCGTATTGGCTATCGTCCATTGTGGCCAATGTACCGACCGCTTTAACGGTGATCCTCATTCTGCGCAGAAGTGCAGAGTGGTTTGATGAGATTTATCTCAGTGAAATGGAACGCCTAGATGCCAAGCATGCAGCTATGAGGTATACGCTGCTTCAAACCAGCTTGCTCGCCATAAACGTGGTGTGGATGCTGCTTCAATTACCGTTTATTTTGTACGGATTATTTTTATGGGCTGTATTGCCATTGATTTTTAATATTAAATTTCATTGCCAAAGCATTCAATTGCTATTCGCACGACCTTTTCATATTATTTCTAAAAATTTGCTGCCACATATTGGCTCTAGCATGATTATCGGCATGACGGTCTATATCTTTAGACTTTTGTTGACAATGGTCACAGGGAAGTCGATCGCTGGTGATTTAATTACCGCATTTGCTATTGGTGGTGTACTAGGTTCGGTAGTAGCCAATGCGGTAGGCCCTAGTTTGGCATTGCATCAAAAACGCCATTTACATCAACAAATACCGCGCGTCATTCAAGCTTTACTTTTGATATTTTTTATATCTGGCGTGTTACTTTTTGCCTTATCCATTTTAGGAGCACCGTTACTGAGCTTGCTAGGAAAAACCCACCTATTTTGGCAGGCAGTGGGGCTTTCCATGGTTGCAGGTGTCGTTATGGTTTTTGCGCAGATCATCCGCCACCGGCTTTTACAGCATCATGAAGAATTAAACTTATTTGGTCCTGACGTGATCATGAATATTTTAATTATCGCCGCGGTACCTTTTGGTTATTATTTATTTGGTGAAAAAATAATGGTCGCGCTTTATTTATGGAGCGCTATTTTGGCTTATTTATTTTATAAAAGCTATGAAGTAAAAGAAATTTACAATATTTCTTTTACTCAAGTTCATGAAAATAAGATAAAAATAATCATTATTGCTTCTTTACTCATCCCTTTATTTTTTCAAA
>CANBRV010000006.1 GCA_947372005.1 Comamonadaceae bacterium
ACAGATGCAGACTTCACTGCGCAGTTGATGCAAGCCGTTCAAGTTGCTTTGCCCAAGGTTGGACGGCATTATGGTTTGGTTGTAAGCGGCGATCGTTTCGTTTCAACTTCTGCTGAAAGTCACGCCTTGCAGGCGATGCATCCCGATGCCTTGGCCGTTGAGATGGAGGGCGCTGCAATTGCGCAAGTCTGCTCAGATTACGATGTCGCGTTTGCAGCTGTTCGAACTATTTCTGACAGAGCCGATGATGATGCGCATGGCGACTTCACGGCGTTTATTCAAGTCACCGCAAGTCCTTATTCGGCAGCAATCATCATGGCACTATTGAGTTCTGAGTTCCGCTTTATTTGAGCCAGCCACGCCTACGGAAGTACCACATGGGGACTAAGGCGCTGGCAATCATGAGTGCAATCGCGACGGGGTAGCCCCATGTGCTATCCAACTCGGGCATGTATTTGAAGTTCATGCCGTAAATGCTGGCAATCAAGGTGGGTGGTAGCAATGCCACGCTCGCCACCGAGAAGATTTTGATGATCTTGTTTTGATTGATATTGATGAAACCGACGGTGGCATCCATCAAGAAGTTGATTTTGTCGAATAGGAACGCTGTGTGCGAGTCGAGTGAGTCGATGTCTCGCATAATTTGTCGTGCTTCTTCGTATTGCTCTGAACCCAGCATCTTGGTGCGCATCATGAAGCTCAGCGCACGTCTGGTATCCATCACATTGCGGCGGATACGGCCGTTCATATCTTCTTGGCGTGCAATATTGCCAAGCACCACGCTGGCTATTTCATCAGTTACATCACCTGCCAGCACTTGCTTGCTGGTTTCCTCTAGTGCGTCGTGAATGCCCTCTAGCGTGTCAGCCGAATACTCAGCGTCGGCATCAAATAGTTTGAGCAGTACGTCTTTGGCATCTTCAATGAGACCTGGCATACGACGTGCGCGCAAGCGCAGTAAGCGAAAGACCGGCAGATCTTCATCGTGAATGGAGAAGAGTACACCTTTGCTTTTAAGGTCGGCATTGTGTTGATTCAGAATAAAAGCAACACGCACTGTGTGCGAAATTTCATCGTCTGCAATTAAAAAGTCAGAACGGATGTGTAGGTCGCCATTGTCTTCTTCGTAAAAACGAGCGGACTCTTCGATGTCCTCATCCATAGCATCTTCAGGAATGGATAAGCCGAAGTACTGGGCGACCCAGCGTTTTTCTTCTAAGGTGGGGGACTCTAAGTCAACCCAAATAGGTTGGAATTTTGAGAGCTCTTCGAGCGATTCAATTTCCTCTTGGAAGAGGCGTCCGTTAGCGAGCGTGAAGATATTTAGCATGTGACTCGCCTCCCCTAAAACTAGGATTCTATGCCAAAGATTTTGCTTGCAAAAATCTCAAAATATGCTCAGAGTACGGTTGTGGCTGTAAATAGTTTGCAAGTCACGTTGTTAGTCTTTCTACATTACTAGGAGAGTGTTTTATGAATCTCAGAATCAGTGGTCATCATCTTGAAGTTACACCCGCGATCCAAGCCTATGTTATTGATAAGTTTGCACGTATCAATCGACATTTTGATCAGGTGAGTGAAATCAAGGTTTTACTGAGTATTGAGAACGAGAAGGAAAAAGAGCGACGGCAGAAAGCGGAGTGCAGTATCCACGTTAAGGGGCATGATTTTTTTGCGGAAACAATGCACGCTGACTTGTATGCGGCTGTAGATTTACTGGTGGATAAGATGGATCAGCAAGTAGCTAAGCACAAAACAAAGGTGCAAAACCACCACCATGTAGCAGCCAAGCGACTGGTTGAAACGGAGGCTTGATCGTATACCATCGAGGGCGTGAATACTTCTCATTCTCTCGTAGAAAAAATTGCCCTGTTGTTGTTAACCCCTGACGCCTTGGTCACTCTTTCATTAGAGGATGCCAAGACCGTCGCGGGTTATATGTCCGTGTCGCAGTTAGAGCCGCAAACGGTTGTTTTCCAAGCCAATCAAGTAGATGCGGCCAGCGACTATATGCTATTGGTTTTAGAGGGGGAAATTCTGATTGAAACTTTGAGCTCTGGTGATAGTGCCGTTGTCGTTAACGTGCTAGGCCGAGGTCACTTGGTCGGTGAAATGAGTTTGCTAGATGGCACGCCAAGATCGGCCACTTGCACGGCTCAAACTGACGTAGAGGTGGCTCGTTTGACTCGAAATCATCTAGAAAAAATCATTGAAGAGCATCCCGTTATCGCCGCGCGTTTATTGATGGCTATCGCCAAACGATTGGCGGATCGTGTAAGGCTTGGCAATCATAAATTGCTCATGCTGAGTCAAGTTAATGAAGCGATGCGCGGCGAAATGAATGTTAAATCGCGCAAACGGCCGCATCGATTCACGATGCCCGTTGCTGTGTGAGCATGGGTCTGCATGATGGGTTTTTTACTCTCACCGCATGTGGAAACTATTTGGGCGGCCAAAGCGGCTAAACCGCATCGTGTGAGCAAATCTGTCCTCTATGCGCGTGAGCGATGGACGACGCCAGATCACGATTTCATTGATGTTGATTTTCTGTATCACGAGCTGAAACTTGAGGCTAAAAAGCCACTGTGGGTTATGTTCCATGGGCTAGAGGGGTCGTCGCAAAGTCATTACGCTAGGGCGTTTGCTAGGTATGCGCAGGATCATCATTTAAATTATTGCGTCCCGCATTTCCGTGGTTGTAGTGGTGAGTTGAACCTTGCGCCGCGTGCATATCACAGTGGTGACTGGCAAGAAATTGATTGGATATTACGGCGTTTGAAAGCCGAACATGCGGGTGATGTGTATGCTATTGGCGTGTCGCTTGGTGGCAATGCGCTCATGCGCTGGGCAGGCGAGATGGGTAGCAGCGCAAGCCTGGTGGTTCAAGGTGTCGTGTCTATTTGCTCCCCGTTAGATCTGCACGCTAGCGGTATTCATATTGGTTTGGGGCTGAATCGGCACATCTATACGCCGATGTTTTTGCGAACGATGAAGCCACGTGCGCTGCAAAAATTGACGCAATTTCCTCATCTTTTTGACAAATCAAAATTACTGGCAAGCCGTAATTTGTATGAGTTTGATAACGTATTTACAGCGCCACTTCATGGCTTTAAAAGTACCGAAGACTATTGGGCGCGTGCAAGTGCCAAACCACATTTAGCAAATATTCAAATCCCTGCGTTGGCAATTAACGCCGTGAATGATCCATTTATTCCAGCAAGCTCACTACCCAAAGATCATGCCGTGGGCCATCATGTCAAGCTTTGGCAGCCAAGGCGCGGCGGGCATGTAGGTTTTGCAGCCGATTGCTTGACAGGCTTCCCTGGGCACCTGCAGACCCTGCCTCAAGTGGTCGGTGCGTTCTTTCATGACGGAGCTGTGCCGCGTGGATGAGATCGTCAAACAAGCGATGGCGAAGTGGCCTAACGTACCGCATTGCCATGGCTGGCTCGGTTTAGATGAGCGCGGCGATTGGTATATGCGAGATGATAGGGCTCAAGCTTTGGGAGGATTTAAGGATGCGTGTTTGCATGGGGACAAAGCTGCGAAAGGTTCGCGCTTGCAGCACGAAAAACTGATTGCATTTATTGAGCGTAACTATTTAAGCGAGTTGGATGCCAACGGGGTGGAGCAATGGTTTTTTCAAAACGGCCCCCAGCGCGTATATGTAGAGCTGGCCGCTACGCCTTATATCTGGAGGCTTGCAGAAGATTTTTCAATTGAATCGCATACTGGCTTATCAGCCAAGTACAAGTCGTGCCAGCTAGATACGGAAGGACGCGTTTACCTAACAACGACGCTAGGGTTTGGCCTGGTACACACGCAAGATGTGCACATTGCCGCTGAAGCGATTGACCAAGGTGTTTGGTCAATCAGCTAAAGCTTCATCGGTAACTATTTTGCTGCGGGTGCGGCTGGACGATCAGGCACTGGCAACTTTGCGCCACCAGCATTGGCCATAAATACAACGGCACGACCAATTTCGATGTCATCAAAATCACCGCCACCTTGCGCGCCCATGTTGCCTTTGCCTTTAAGGGCGGAGATCAGCAGCGCTGCATAACCTTTGCCAATACGAGCGCCCCACGCCCCTTTGTCTTGGTATTTAGGTGCGCCAGCAGCGCCAGAGCCGTGGCATGCCACGCACTGCGCCTTGTAGACTTCTTCGCCCGATTTGAGTGGGCCATTAGCATCTTTAATTTCTACTGTGCCCACTTTAGCAATGCGCTGCTCAATAGATTTTCCAAGATCAACCGCACCCGCTACAGGCTTAAAGGCTGTACTGACCACATAGGCTAAGCCAATGATGGCAAATACAGGGACAACAAAAGAATAAACGATGGCAAGCAGTAATTGCTTAGGCGTTTTGATAGGACCTGTATGGTCTTCGGCGTGATCGGTGGTGTTGTGGTTATCGCTCATTACGGTCAATTCTCGAGATAAGTGGGAAAAACTAACCTTCAATTATAAGGGGCATGCCCCTACAATTGGTAGCTGACAGTGTGCGGCTGTAGCTCAGTGGATAGAGTATTGGCCTCCGAAGCCAAGGGTCGTGGGTTCGATCCCCGCCAGCCGCACCAAGTTCACCTTGGCTTACGCCATAAACATGCCGCCGTTCACGTGCAGCTCTTGCCCCGTGACGTAAGCACCGCCATTACTAGCCAAGTACGACACCGCTGCCGCAATATCTTCTGGCTTACCGAGTGCGCCCAGTGGAATCTGGCTCAGCAGCGCCTTTTGCTGGTCTTCGCCTAGTCCTGCCGTCATATCTGTTGCGATAAAACCGGGCGCTACGCAGTTGACCGTGATATTGCGTGAGCCCAATTCCCTTGCCAGTGCGCGGGTCATGCCAGCTACGCCTGCTTTGGCGGCGGCGTAGTTGGCTTGTCCTGGGTTGCCCGATGCGCCTACCACACTGGTGATGCTGATGATGCGTCCCATGCGCTGCTTCATCATGGGGCGAATAGCTGCGCGCGAAAGTCTAAAGACAGAGCGCAAATTGGTGTTGACTACGGCATCCCAGTCGTCGTCTTTGAGGCGCATGGCGAGCATGTCGCGCGTAATACCCGCGTTGTTGACGAGCACGTGTAGGCCACCATAGGTTTTGACAATTTCGTCGATAAGTGTGTCCGTTGCCACGTCGTCCGTGACGTTGAGCACTTTGCCAATCACGCCAGTCGCTGAGATTTTGGCTGCACCATCCTCAGAAGTTGCTGTGCCAACGACCGTGAAGCCGTCAGTTTTGAGCTGCGCTGCAATCGCTGCACCGATGCCACGTGTGGCGCCTGTTACTAGCGCAATTTTTTGTATTGGTGTGTCCATTGTCATGTTGCACTCCTTAGGCGTAGCAGTTCTCTAAGCCTTGTAGCAAGATGTCTTTGGGCAAATCGATACCAATAAAAACCATTTTGCTATTGCGTACTTCACCCGCAGCCCATGCGGGACCCAGGTCGCTGCCCATCAGTTGGTGTACGCCTTGGAAGATCACTTTGCGGTCAGTGCCCTTCATGTTTAAAACGCCTTTGTAACGCAGCATTTTTGGCCCGTAGATGTTGACAATTGCGCCCAAGAAATCTTCCAATTTAGCAGGGTCGAGTGCCTTATTGGCACGGAAGACAAAGCTCTTCACATCGTCGTCGGTGTGGTGATGATGCAAGTGCTGCTCGCCGTGATCGTGCCCGCAGTGCTCGTCGTGCACGTGTCCTGCCTCGCCGTGCTTAGGGTTGTGATTGTGCGAAGGGTGATCGCAATGCTCGTCATGCGCATGGTCGTGGTGATGGTGCCCATGATCATGATCCTCGACTTTCAAAAAGTCAGGGTCAATATCTAACTTGGCATTCAGGTTAAAGCCGTGCAAGTCAAAGACTTCATTGAGGGGCATTTCACCAAAGTGCACCAGCTTTTGCGGCGCACGTGGGTTCATGTGTTTGAGGCGATGCTGGAGCGCGTCTAAGTTCGTCGCGCTTACCAGTTCCGATTTACTAATAAATAACTGATCGGCAAAACCGACTTGACGACGCGCTTCTTGGCGGGTGTTCAGTTGATCGGCAGCGTGAACTGCATCTACCAACGTCAAAATTGAATCGAGAAGATAGCTCTCGGCAATCACGTCGTCCATAAAGAAAGTTTGTGCCACAGGACCTGGGTCAGCAAGACCTGTGGTTTCAATCACGATGCGATCAAAGTGGAGTTCGCCTTTGCGCTTTTTCTCAGCCAATTCAGTCAAGGTAGTACGTAAATCTTCGCGGATGGTGCAGCACACGCAGCCATTGCTCATTTGAATAATTTGCTCTTTGGTTTCGCTCACCAAAATATCGTTATCGATGTTTTCTTCGCCAAATTCGTTTTCAATCACGGCTATTTTTTGACCGTGTGCCTCCGACAAAATGCGTTTGAGTAGCGTGGTTTTGCCAGAGCCTAAAAAGCCGGTGAGGATGGTTGCGGGGATAAGTGACATGATGTGAGCCAATGGTAAGTAAGAGTATGATTTTATTTCTTTAAAGGAGTCCATCGTGCGCAAAATTTTTATAGCCTTCGTTTTAAGCGTTTCAACCCTTGTAGCCAGCGCGCAAACCAAGCCACTAGTCAAGGATTTTGGATCAGAGTTACCAACTTCTGCCGCTTATATTGGCAACAGTTTCTTTTATTACAACAACGGTATGCCAGGTCATGTGAGCTTGCTTGTGGGCGCCGACAAGTCTGGACTCAAGCAGCGTAACGTGATGATTACTATGGGTGGCTCTGGCTTCGATTGGCACGACGTTGAGTCGTATTTCCGCCCGAATGCCATTAGCCGCTACTCGTTCGATGCTAATAACAACGTCGTCTTCAACAAACTTGATCGACTGTTTGATGCGGCTGTGATGATGGATTGCAGTCAGTGCCCACTTCATCCGCAGTTAAAAGGCATCTTCACTGAATACGCTAAAAAGAACAGTGACATCGTGCGTAAATTTGGCAGTAAGCCCGTTTTCTTTATGTCGTGGGCTTATCAAGACAAACCTGAAATGACGGCGCAATTGGCCGAGGCTTACACCAAGGCAGGCAACGCCAACAACGCGCTGGTCATACCTGCTGGGCTTGCGTTTGCACGTTCGATTGCGCAAAAGCCAGAGCTGAATTTGTACGTGGCCGACAAACGTCATCCAACACTGGCGGGAACATACTTAGCGGCTTGCACCAGCTACGCGACTTTGTATAAACGCTCGCCTGTTGGCAATACCTACACAGCGGGGCTTGATGCAGCCACCGCTGCGCATTTGCAAAATGTGGCTTGGGAGACGGTGCAGGATTACTTTAAGCCGTAACTGCGGCGGTCGTGGCGGGAGCGTCTTGCGGACGCGTCCACTCCCAAAGCAAGCGCCCGACTGATTCCAGCCCTTGCTTTTTCAGTGCTGAAAAGAGTCTTACTTCACCCCCGCCAGCATTTAACTTAGCAATCGATAGCGCTTTAGCCGCTTCGGTTTTATTGAGCTTGTCACTCTTGGTGAGGATGACTAAAAACTTGAGACCTGCTTCGACGCGCGGGCGAAGCATCTCTAGCAGCGCCTCGTCGTAATCGGTTAGGCCATGACGCGGATCGCACATCAACACAACGGCTTTCAAGTTCTCGCGAGTGATCAGATAGTTCGCCATCACCGCTTGCCAACGCGCTTTATCTACTTTCGATACTGCTGCATAACCGTAGCCTGGCAAATCGGCAAATACAGCGTCATTCAGCTTTTGCTTGCCAAGCGCAAATAAATTGATGCTTTGTGTGCGCCCTGGCGTTTTAGAGGCATATGCGAGTCGATGTTGCTGCGTGAGCGTATTAATACAAGTTGATTTGCCTGCGTTAGAGCGGCCGACAAAAGCGATTTCAGGCAAATCGTGCGCTGGGAGAAATTCTAGTTTTGGCGCTGTAGTGAGGAACTTGGCTGTGTGTAGCCAGCCCATGATTTGCTTATCGGTCAGCTGCAAACTAGCAGGCGGTGTGGCGGGGGAGGAGATATCGGACATGAGGCATTGTAAAATGCAAGGTTGTACTTTCCCCATTTGCCTAACTATTCTTTTTGCGCCATGAAGTTACTTGCTGCCCTCATCGTTTCTACATCACTCATTTCAAGCGTTGCTTTTGCAAACGAAGAGCCCGCAAAAGCCGCCGCTCCTGCCGCTGCCAAAGCAGCCAAGCCAGACTTGAACGCTGGTTCTGCTAAGTTTGCAGCTACTTGCGCCGCTTGCCATAACGCAGACGGTAACTCGGCTATTCCTGCTAATCCAAAGTTGGCTGGCCAGCACCCTGAATACTTACTTGCCCAGTTGCAAGCCTTCAAATCAGGCAAGCGTGCCAACCCTGTGATGGGCGGCATGGTGGCTGGTTTGACGGACGACGACATGCGCAACATCGCTTACTGGGCGGCTGCGCAAAAACCCAAAGCAGGTTTTGCTAAGAACGCTGATCTCGTCAAAATGGGCGAAAAAATCTACAAAGGTGGCATCGCTGATCGCCAAGTCCCCGCTTGCGCAGGCTGCCACAGCCCAAGCGGCGCGGGCATTCCAAGCCAATACCCACGTTTGTCGGGTCAACATGCCGAGTACGTAGCGACACAGCTTACAGGCTTCCGCGACGGTACGCGCAAGAACAATGCGTCTATGAGCCAAGTGACGGCTAAGCTGAATGACAAAGAGATCAAAGCATTAGCTGACTACATTGCTGGCTTGCGTTAATCCGCTAGCCGTTTCCCGTGTCAGTCTCTACCCACGGGCTTCGCCTAAAAAATACATCGGGTTGGCTTAGAAACATCGTCGAGTTACTCTCGGCGATGCGGTTTGCCATCGCGCTGCTCACCGTCATTTGCATCGCCAGCATCATTGGCACGGTCCTAAAGCAGCAAGAGCCTTTCGGTAATTACGTCAATCAATTTGGCCCCTTTTGGGCGGAAGTCTTTGCCAAGCTCTCGCTCTTCGCGGTCTATAGCGCTTGGTGGTTTTTGCTGATTCTGTTGTTCCTAGTCATTAGTACCAGTCTGTGTGTAGCGCGTAACACACCGCAAATTCTGCGTGACCTCAAAAATTACAAAGAGCATCTGCGCGAGCAAAGTTTTAAAGCGTTTGCCCACAATGCCGCATGGGCTGTGGCCTCTACGCCTGTCGCCGCTGTAGGCCATATCCAACATGCCTTTGCAGGCATAGGCTGGAAAACAAAAATACAAACTAGACCGGATGGCACTTTGATTGCTGCCAAAACCGGTGGCGGTCACAAGATCGGCTACATCGCCGCGCACAGCGCCATCGTGCTCATTTGCGTGGGCGGCTTGCTGGACGGCGACATGCTGACGCGTGCGCAAATGTGGTGGGGCAACAAAGTGGTGTTTACAGGTGGCGGCATGATTGCCGACGTGCCTGAGACTTCGCGTTTATCAAAAAGCAATCCTGCCTTCCGCGCCAATCTTTTGGTGGCGGAGGGGCAAACTGCGGGGACGGCTATCTTGCAGCAGCCCAATGGCGTGTTGCTACAAGATCTGCCGTTTTCGATTGAACTTAAAAAGTTCATCGTCGAGCATTACTCCACGGGCATGCCCAAACTGTTTGCCAGTGACATCGTGATTCACGACAAAACGACTGGCGAAAAAACAGTCGCCCGCGTCGAGGTCAATCACCCTGTGAATTACAAAGGCGTGAATATTTTTCAGTCTAGCTTTGACGATGGCGGCTCGCGCGTCAAGTTGCAATCTGTTCCGATTGCGCAGGGTGGCAAGTCGATTGAGTTGGAGGGCACGATTGGCTCCAGCTCGGCACTCACCAACGGCACAGACAAAATGACACTTGAGTACACCGCGCTGCGTGTCCTCAATGTTGAGACCTTTGGCAAAAAAGATCTGCGCAATGTGGGCCCGTCTATTACTTACAAACTGCGCGACGCAGCAGGGCAGGCACGCGAGTTTCACAACTACATGCTGCCGATCAAATTTACGGATAGCGAAACGGCCGTGCACTTGGTTGGCGTGCGTGACACGCCAGCAGAGCCCTTTCGATACTGGCGCATTCCGTCCGACGATAAGGGCAGCGTGAATGGTTTTCTGCGCCTCGCCCAAGCCGTGCAAAGTGCGCCCGCTACGCAGGCAGCGATTCAGCGTTATCTTGCCAAGGCGAGCGATCCCACAAAGCGAGACATGAAAGCGGCACTGCAAACGTCCAGTGAACGTGTGATGTCTTTGTTTGCTGGACAGGGCGGTCTTGAATCCAGCGGTTTGCAAGGCATTGCTGATTTTTTAGAAAAAAATGTGCCCGAAGATCAGCGCATTAAAACCAGCGAAGTGTTGATTCGCATTTTGAATGGCGTGCTCTATGAACTGGCCGCTCCAAGTGTGATTTCTGCGGACGTGAGAGACAAGCCTGACTGGCTCAATCAAGCCGTGCTCGCGCTATCGGACGCCAAGGCTTATCCTGCACCGATGATTTTTCAGCTCAAAGACTTTACGCAGGTGCAAGCCAGCGTTTTCCAAGTGGCTAAAGCGCCAGGTCAAACCATTGTCTATACGGGCGCGGTGCTGCTCATCATTGGCGTGTTTTTCATGCTTTTTGTGCGCGAGCGGCGCGTGTGGGTGTGGGTCAAACCTAATACGGATGAAGCTTCCGAGCCAATTGCTGGCGCGCACATCAGCATGGCGTACGCCACCAATCGCAAAACGATGCAAAGCGATCAGGAATTTGAACGACTTCGTACGCAGTTAAGCCAGCAGCCCTCGCAGACATAAATCATGAAGATTCTGTCATTGATCCCGCCGATGACGCAGCTCAATACGCCGTACCCGAGCACGGCGTATCTCACGGGTTTTTTGCGTTCACGCGGTTTGCAAGCCGTGCAAGAAGACTTGGCGCTGGCGCTGGTTTTAAAGCTGTTGTCGAAAGAGGGTTTAGCCAATATTCATAAGGCTTGCGAGACAGCATTGGCTGGCAAGCTAGAGCAGGATTGGCCTAGCAGCTTGCACTCGTTCATGGATCAGTACAGCCAGTACGCCTCAACTATCGACGCGGTGATTCGATTTTTACAAGGCGGCGACTCTACGCTGGCGCATCGCATCGGCGCGCGTGGCTTTTTGCCTGAAGGTCCACGTTTCGATTCACTTGAAGCTTATGCCGATGAAGAAGGCGCTGACCCGCTAGCTTGGGCGTTTGGTGCACTCGGCGCACAAGACCGCGCAAGGCACATCGCCACGCTGTATTTAAATGACTTGGCAGACGTGATCAAATATGCCGTCGATCCGCGTTTTGAGTTTGTGCGCTACGCCGAAAAATTAGCCGCAAGCCAAGCCACGTTTGATCCGTTGGCTGAGGCGCTAGCTGCACCACATAATTTGGTAGACGCGACTCTAGAGGCGCTCACGCTCGCCGCCATTGCGCGGCATCAACCCACGATGGTCTTGATCTCTGTGCCCTTTCCTGGCGCGGTCTACGCTGCGTTTCGTGTCGCGCAGACGATTAAAAAATATCACCCAAATATCACACTGGAGCTAGGCGGTGGCTTCGTCAACACCGAACTGCGCGAGCTGTCCGAGCCGCGTGTGTTTGACTACTTCGATTACGTCACGCTGGATGCGGGCGAGCGCCCACTCTTGGCGCTCATTGAGCATTTGCAAGGCAAGCGCTCTGCACAAAGATTGGTTCGCACCTTTCATAGGCACGGCGGCACGGTGCAGCACACCAACTTTGTCGAGCCCGATATTGCCTTCGATGACGTGGGTACGCCGACGTGGGATGGCTTGCCGCTCGCCAAATATCTCTCGCTGCTCGATATGCTCAACCCCATGCATCGCCTGTGGAGCGACGGGCGTTGGAACAAGCTCACCGTGGCGCACGGCTGCTATTGGAAAAAGTGCAGCTTTTGCGATGTGAGCTTGGATTACATCTCGCGCTACGACGCGGCGAGTGCCGAAACGCTGGTCAACCGCGTGGAAAAAATCGTTGCCGAGACAAGGCAAACGGGCTTTCATTTGGTCGATGAAGCCGCACCACCAAAATCGCTCAAAGCCTTTAGCCATGAGCTCTTAAAGAGGAACACCAGCATCTCGTGGTGGGGCAACGTGCGATTCGAAAAATCATTCACACCTGATCTGTGCAACTTGATGGCCGACAGCGGTTGCATTGCCATTTCGGGTGGATTAGAAGTCGCGTCTGACAGGCTCCTCAAGCTGATGAAGAAGGGTGTGTCAGTTGCGCAAGTGGCACGAGTGACCAAAGCGTTTAGCGATGCAGGCATCTTGGTTCACGCCTATTTGATGTACGGTTTCCCTACGCAAACCGTGCAAGATACCGTGGACAGTTTGGAGTACGTGCGGCAACTTTTCGCAGCAGGTTGCATCCAGTCGGGTTACTTTCACCGATTCACTTGCACCGTGCATTCGCCTGTGGGCTTGAATCCAGCGGAATACGGCATCACGCTGCACCCTTTGCCACATGCTTTACCTGATGTGGCTTCCAAGCCAGTGTTTGCTAAAAACGATGTGCAGTTTGATGACCAGACTGGTGTCGATCACGATGCGCTGGGTGTGGCGCTCAACAAGGCGCTCTACAACTACATGCACGGTATTGGCCTAGAGACCAACGTGCGCCAATGGTTTGAGCAGCGCGTACCCAAGACCACTGTGTCAAAAGACTTTGTAGAGCAAGCGCTAGCTGTTGCTACGCAGGAATAACCCGCGCCCAGCGCACTCGGTGATCCACGTAGTAGCCGCCGTACTCGGTGTATTTGAGTAGCACCCGCTCGCAAGTCTTGCAGTTAAAGGTTTCGCAGCGGTTGTAGGGAAAGTGCAGTGTTGATATTGGCGCATCAGGTGAATCGTAGTTTGTGCCATCGGGGTGATGCTGTTCAAAAGTCGGCTCGTAAATCTCAGGGTCACGCAGGGTTCCGATGTGCGTCATCTGTTCTTTTGGCCAGCGTTCATCGGGCACGCTTTCCCATGACTTGCAAACACCCACGGCACACGTGCAAGCCTTATTTGATAATGCTTGCAGAGCCGTCTTGAGCGCTGCGTCATCTAGTAACTCAGCGTCCATTAGCCTTGCGCCAGACGTCAAAATCAACTTTACTCTGCGGATCCGTTGGTGGATAAAGTCCCAAAATCGAGCGGCCCTCTAACACTTTGGCGGTTACGAAATCTTCAAACGCCGTCATCTCGGTGGCTTCAATCGCAATCTCGTCAGCAATCCCCGCAGGGATAATGACCACACCTTCGGCGTCACCGACCACAATGTCGCCAGGCCAGACGGGTGCATCGCCGCAGCCAATCGGCACGTTGATATCTAAGGCTTGATGAATCGTTAAATTAGTCGGTGCGCTGGGGCGACTGTGATACGACGGCATGGCAAGCTGTCCAATCTCAGGCGAGTCGCGAAAGCCGCCATCAGTCACGATGCCCGCTACGCCGCGTACCATGAGGCGTGTGACGAGGATTGAGCCAGCCGATGCCGCACGTGCGTCTTTGCGCGAATCAATCACCATCACGCTACCAGCAGGACACTCTTCCACGGCCTTGCGCTGTGGGTGCTCGCGGTTTAAAAATACATCAATCTTGTTTAAATCTTCGCGCGCAGGGATGTAGCGCAACGTGAACGCGGGTCCGACCATATTGCCGTGCTTGGCGTGGTGCGCGTGGCTAACAGGTAAAACACCTTGAATGAATTGGCGCGACAGACCGCGTTTAAACAAGGCTGTACATATGGTGGCCGTGGATACTTTTTGAAGAAGAGTTCTAGTTTCTATTTTCATATCAAGTGGTGCCCTCTATATTTTTGCCCGCACGTTCAATCACGCCACTCCAGCGCTTACGCTCAGCAATTAAAAATTGATTGGTCTCTAACGGAGTTGATGTCATGACCTCTGCTCCTGCTTGCAAAAGTCTAGCTCTTACGTCGGGTGAACGGATAACGCTAATTAAAGCGGCGCTAAGTTTTTCGACTGCTACTCTGGACATCGTGCTGGCGACGGCCACGCCTTGGTAGGTACCTGACTCGAATGTGGGTAGACCTTGCTCGGCAATGGTCGGCATATTGCCCACCAGCGCCATACGCGTGCGCTTCGAAATACCAATGACTTTGAGACGACCAGCTTGCACCAGCGGTAGCGTTGCCAGCATGCCATTCATCACGACATCGGTCACGCCAGCCGCCGTGTCGGCAATCGATTGCGCACCGCCGCGGTACGGGACATGCTGCCACTGCATGCCCGTTGCAATGGCAATTTCTGCCATTGCTAAGTGCGTGGGTGCGCCCGTGCCGCTAGAAGCAACATTGATCTTGCGGCGTTTAGACAGCGCTACGAGCTCTTGCAACGTATTCGCAGGAAGGGATGGTGTGGCAACCAGCATATGCGGTGAATACGCCAGCATGGTCACGCCTTGCAAGTCCGTTGCTTTGTAGGGTAAATCTTTGTTAATGACATGCGCCAGCGCCACTGCGCCCATGTCCGAGAGCAGCATCGTGTGCGCGTCCGTGGATGCAGCAACAACACCTGCGCCTACGCTACCGTTAGCACCAGTACGGTTCTCCACAATCACCGTGGCTTTGAGTCGCTCACCCAAGCTATTAGCGATGATGCGTGCAATCGCGTCTGATGATCCGCCTGGCGGAAACGGCACGATGATTTTGAGTGGCTGAGTCGGCCAAGTCTTTTGTGCGTTGGTTTGTGATATGGCCTGCAGCCCAAGTGGGATAAGGCTTGCAGCAGTGCCAATTTGAAGAATTTTGCGTCGCGTCGTCATGATGATGCCTTAGTCAAATTAGCAAGGTTGTCCGTTGCGAGCCAAGAGCCAACTCGGCGCATCTTGGATACACACAGGACGCAAAAAGCGATTGATCGCGGTATCGCCCACCGAGGTGGTCATGGGCTGAGTGGACGATGGCCACGGGCCGCCGTGCTGCTGCGCGGCGCTAACCGCTACGCCTGTGGGCACGCCTGCAAACAGGACGCGCCCCGCAATGTTCATGGCACCGCGCACCAAGGCGCGAGCATCGTCCGTCTCTTGCTCTACACCCCAAAGTGTGACGGTCAAGCTGCCGCCGACGGCTTCTAAAACTTGCAGCGCCTCGGTAACAGATGCAGCGCGAACGATCAAACTTGCAGGACCAAATACTTCTTCGCGCAGTTCAGATTTCACGATGAAATTGACCGCATCGGTTTGCGCGAGGAAAGGACGCGGTGCTTCAGGCGAACCAGCTTCTAGCAGCAAGACTTTGACGCCCGATGCCGCAACGTGCGCCACGCCGTTGTCAAACGCTTGACGAATGCCAGGGGTCAACATGGCGTGTGGTTGCAGAGCTTTTAAAGCCGTTGTGAGTTGTTCGACAAACGCATCACTCGCAGGATCGTTTAGCAAAACAATCACACCAGGACTGGTGCAAAACTGTCCGCAGCCTTGGTTAATCGAGCCTGCCAGCAAGGTCGCCAGCTCTGCGCCCTTGGCTTGCAAAATACCAGGCAGTGCCACGACTGGATTGATAGATCCGAGCTCGCCATAAAACGGAATCGGGCGAGGGCGTGCGTTAGCTACAGCTTGCAGCGCTGCGCCGCCGCGTGTGGAACCCGTAAACGCGCCAGCGGCAATCAAGGGATGCGCGACCAAGCGAACGCCTACATCAGAACCGCCGCCTTGCACCATGCCAATCAAACCTTTAGGCAAATTCTGTGCTTCCAAAACTTTTTGAATTAAGCTCAGCATGCGATTCGATAAAACCAAGTGCGCCGTGTGCGCTTTGATGACCACGCTGCAACCCGCAGCTAGCGCGGATGCGGTATCGCCGCCGAGCACTGAAAACGCAAACGGGAAGTTGCTGGCAGAGAACATCGCCACGGGACCAAGCGGTACGCGCTGCAGCACCATGGCGGGGTGACCGACGGGTGGTGCGCCTGCGACGGCGGGGTCGTCAACAGATTCAAACGCCACGCCGCGCTCGGCCATATCAGCAAAGCGGCGCAGTTGGAAGGCGGTGCGATCCAGTTCGCCGTTTAAGCGCACGGGGCCGAGTGCTGTTTCGTTATCGGCAATCGACACTAACTCATCGCGGTCGACTTCAATGGCGGCAGCTAAAGCACATAGCAGAGAGCCACGAGCCACGCCGCTACTGGCTTGCCAGGAGGCAAATGCTTGCGAGGCGGCTTCCACGGTTGCGTCTACTTGCGCGGGTGTGTGGGCTAGAAGCGGTGCGCCAAAAGGCTCGCCCGTGCGGGCATTGAAAGATTGAAGTGTTTTCATATGATTTTTATTCGACTTTGATACCAGCAGTTTTAATGACTTTGGTCCAACGAGCTAGCTCGCTTTTTACAAATTCGGTGTAGTGTTTCATGCCAGCAGGGGCGACGACGAAACCAGTGGACTCTAGTCGTTGATGCACAGTCGCAGACTTGAGTGCTTCTTGCATGGCTGCATCTAGCTTGTCCACAATAGCTTTAGGCGTGCCTTTAGGGACAGAGATACCAGACCATGAAATTGCTTCAAAGCCTTTGTAGCCTGACTCTGCAATAGTTGGAACATCTGGATAGAGTGGATTGCGTTTGGCGCTTGTAACTGCCAGTGCCCGTAGCTTGCCTGCCTTGACATGCTGCAAAGCCACGTCTTGGTTGATAAACATAATTTTGATGGTGCCGCCGAGTGCGTCCGTCATCATGGGGCCACCGCCACGGTAGGGAATACCGGTCAAGAAAACGCCAGCGGTTTGCTTAAACAATTCCATTGCCATATGACCAGAGGCGGCTGGTGTATAGCCATAGTCTAGTTTTCCAGGATTGGCTTTAGCGTAGTCCACCAATTCTTTTAAAGTTTTAAACGGAGTGCTGGGATGCACCACCAACACGTTAGGACCTGAATTGACCTGTGAGATATGAATGAAATCGGTCAATGTGTTGTATTTCACGTTGGGATCTAGACCATGTGCCACAGCGCTTTGTCCCACACCTGTTTGGATGATGGTGTATCCATCGGGCGCAGACTTGGCGCCTTTTTCTGTTCCGATGACGCCGCCTGCACCGCCTATGTTTTCAACAACAAAAGGTTGCTTCAAAATTTTGGTGAGTTCTTCGGCAACCAAGCGCCCCATCACATCGCTTGTGCCACCTGCTGGAAATGGGACGATGATTTTGACGGGCTTGTTGGGGTAGTCGGATTGCGCAAAAGCGCTAGCTGCTAAGAGCGCTGATGCAAGTAAGAGTGAGAGTTTTTTCATAAATTGCTTTCTAAATCATTCATGGATTCCCGCTTTCGCGGGAAGGACGGTCGGTTAGCGAACCATGCATGGTTTCTTGTTATCAAATTTCCAATTCGGGATGAGGTATTGCATGGCAGTCGCGTCGTCGCGTGACCCTAGTCCGTGCTGCAAATACAGCTGATGTGCGGCTTCCACTTTTGCCATATCCAGTTCGATACCAAGTCCACCTGCTTGCGGTACGGCAATGTGCCCGTTTTTAATTTGCAGTGGTTCTTTCGTCAGGCCTTGGCCGTCTTGCCAAATCCAGTGCGTGTCAATCGCGGTGACTTTGCCAGGCGCAGCCGCGCCCACATGCGTAAACATGGCAAGCGACACGTCAAAGTGATTGTTAGAGTGGGAACCCCAAGTCAGCCCCCAGTCGCGGCAGGTTTGCGCCACGCGAACCGAGCCTGCCATCGTCCAAAAATGAGGATCTGCCAGCGGTATGTCGACGCTTTGCAGCGAGAGCGAATGTTGGAGTTGCCGCCAGTCGGTCGCGACCATATTGGTTGCTGTTGGCAGGCCAGTCTCCCGCCGGAACTCCGCCATCACTTCGCGGCCACTAAAGCCTTCTTCTGCACCGCACGGGTCTTCGGCATACGCCACCACGCCGTGCATATCGCGCATCAAACGGATCGCGTCTTTAAGTAACCAGCCGCCGTTGGGATCGAGTGTGACGCGGGCTTCTGGAAAGCGCTGGTGCAAAGCGGTCACGGCTTCAATTTCTGCCTCGCCAGCCAGAACGCCGCCTTTGAGTTTGAAGTCGTTAAAGCCGTACTTGGCGCGCGCGGCTTCGGCTTGGCGAACAATGGCCTCTGGTGTGAGTGCCACTTGGTTGCGATTTGCAAACCATGCGTCGCTGTTACCCGTCTCGTCGCGGTACGCCAAATCCGTTTTGGCTTTGTCGCCGACATAGAATAGGTAACCGAGCATTTCAACCGACGCACGTTGTTGCCCTTCGCCCAGCAATGCCGCAACTGGTACGCCAAGATGCTGCCCCAGCAAATCGAGCATGCAAGACTCAACGGCCGTGACGGCGTGAATGGTGGTGCGCAAATCAAAGGTTTGCAGGCCGCGTCCGCCTGCATCACGATCGGCAAACTGCGTGCGCATCTTGGTGAGCACGGCTTGCACGTTGCCAATGTTTTGCCCAACGACCAGCTCGGTTGCGTCTTCTAAAGTCTTACGGATTTTTTCACCACCGGGCACCTCGCCCACACCTGTGCGACCAGCAGTATCGGTCAAGATGAGCAAGTTGCGCGTGAAGAACGGGCCATGTGCACCCGAAAGATTCATCAACATGGAGTCGTGACCCGCAACGGGGATGACCCGTAGGCCAATGACAGTGGGTGTTGTGGAGGATGTCATGTGGAAAGCCTTATCTGATGTAGTCTGCGGGCGAGGTTCTAAATTAGATTGCTTGTGATCCGAGCTTTTTAATCAATGCGTCCAGTTGCTCCATTTCGGCGGGCTTCAAATCGGAGAGCGGTGCGCGGACAGGCCCTGCGCTATGTCCAACTAACGTGGCGCCCGCTTTGACGATGCTGACCGCATAGCCTTGCGTTTTGTTACGGATGTCTAAATAAGGCATGAAGAATTCACGTAAAAATTTATGTTGCGTCGCCATGTCGTCGTTAGCAACTGCGTGGTAGAAGTCCATCGCGGTTTTAGGAATGAAGTTAAACACGGCGCTTGAATACACGGGTGTTCCCAGCGCTTTGTACGCTGCTGCGTACACCTCAGCCGTTGGCAAGCCGCCAAGGTAAGCAAAGCGGTCGCCCATTGCCATGTAGATGGAGGACATGGTTTCGATATCGCCCACGCCGTCTTTGAAGCCAATCAAATTCGGGCAGCGATCTGCCAAGATTTGTAGTGATTTTGGGGTGAGCTTGCACACGTTGCGGTTGTAAACAATCACGCCAAACTTCACGCTTTGACATACCTGCGTCACGTGCTCAATCAAACCTTCTTGGCCAGCCTCTGTCAGATAGTGCGGCAAGAGCAAAATGCCGTGCGCACCAAGGCGTTCAGCCTCTTGCGCACATTGAATCGCAAAGCGTGTTGAACCGCCTGCGCCTGCAATGATGGGCACTTTGCCGCGGCAAGTATCCACAGCCGTTTTGATGATTTGCGAGTACTCATCGCCCATGAGTGAGAAGAATTCACCCGTACCACCCGCCGCAAACAAGGCCGATGCGCCATACGGTGCCAACCAGTCCAAACGATCGGCATAACCCTTGGCGTTGAAGTCGCCATTGGCGTCAAAGTCCGTCAAAGGAAATGACAAAAGGCCGCTGGACATGATGGTTTTAAGTTCTTGTGGGTTCATGGGGATCTTTCTGTAAATAAAATGGTAGCGCTACCATTTTTGCATTGTAACATCGAAAAAACACGTCATTCCCATTTTTTTAATAGGGGGTTTTACTTGGGGGTAGCGCGACCGCTTAGGTGCTGGCACGCTCAATGATGGAAAAGCCAATATCCACAATCGGCTTTTCCACAGCTTTGCCTTCAGCGCGATCCATTAAGTAGCGAGCTGCCATACGGCCAATGTCGCCGCCATTGATGCGTACGGTTGAGAGGGCGGGCTCAATGTCTGCGCCAAACGGCACATCACCAAAACCCATGACAGATAAATTTTTGGGTACGTCAATGCCCCGTGCTTTGGCTTCGGTCACTATACCCATGGCGAGTAAATCGGAGCTGCAAAAAATAGCATCAGTTTTGGGTGCTTCTCGTAAAATTTTGATAAAGGCATCACGTCCACTTTTAAGTGTGCGCGAGTCACCTACATTGAGGGCGAACACATCCTCAAGTCCTGCTGCAGCAACGGTTTCAGTAAAGCTGCTGGCACGGCGTGCGGCACGTTCATCGCCTGCCATGACCAGTGCCAAGCGCTTGCGACCTTTATCCATTAAGTGCTTGGCGGCAGCGCGACCAATGGCAAGGTGCGAAAAGCCAATCAACATATCAATTGGGGTTTGGGTGAGATCCCAAGATTCGACAACGGGGATGCCGGATGCCATCAAGCGTGTGCGAGCACGTCCTGGCTGCAAAATTCCTGCTAAAAAAATCCCGTCAGGACGGCGACCAATCACGGCTTCTAGCAGCGCTTCTTCACGCTCAACCGAATAACTGGATTGCCCGAGCATAAGTTGATACCCCGAATCAAATAGCGTGTTGTTGAGTGTTTCGACGGTTTCCACAAAAACCGACATCACTGTACTGGGTACGACGGCTGCAATCATGCGGCTACGGCTGGAAGCCAGGCCGCCTGCCATGCGGTTGGGCACGTAGCCCGTGCGCTCTACAGCAGCCAATACCTTGCGTAGCACTTCGGCTGACACGCTAGTGGGTGTGTTGATGGCGCGGGACGCAGTGATGGGCGCAACTCCCGCTAACTTAGCTACGTCTTGCAGCGTCATCGC
>CANBRV010000007.1 GCA_947372005.1 Comamonadaceae bacterium
TATGGCCTTGTGGATCAAGTGATCGCCAAGCGTCCAAGTCTTGATACCCCTGCGGCAAATTAAAGCTCTTTTTAAAGTATGGCCGATAAAAAACCGAGCGTTGATAAAGCAACTTCAAAAGCATCAAATGCGCCATTGACACCCTTGTCGTGCTCGTTTTGCAACAAAGACCAAGCCGAAGTTAGGAAGCTAATTGCAGGACCTAATGTCTTTATTTGCGATGAATGCATTGAGCTATGCAATGGTGTTTTAGAAGAAGAACTGCCAGGCGTGATTGCCAAAGAAACCAAAGACGGCGTCCCCACACCAGCAGAAATTAAGCGCCACTTAGACAGCTATGTGATCGGTCAGGACAGCGCCAAACGTGCGATGGCAGTCGCGGTATACAACCACTACAAGCGCATTCGCTTTCAAGCCAAGGCGAAGAAAAACGATGTGGAACTCTCTAAAAGCAACATCCTTTTGATCGGCCCCACAGGCTCAGGCAAAACATTGCTTGCGCAAACGTTGGCTCGCACGCTAGATGTGCCCTTTGCAATGGCAGATGCAACGACGCTCACCGAAGCAGGCTACATCGGTGAAGACGTAGAAGGCATCATCACCAAGCTCTTGCAAGCCTGCGATTACGACGTTGCCAAAGCCCAGCAAGGCATTGTGTTTATTGACGAGATTGACAAAATCTCACGCAAAACGGAAAACCCCTCTATCACGCGTGACGTATCGGGCGAAGGCGTACAGCAAGCGCTGCTCAAAATCGTTGAAGGAACCATCTCTAGCGTACCGCCGCAAGGTGGGCGCAAAGTCCCCAACTCAGACTTCCTAAAAATTGATACCACCAATATTTTGTTTATTTGTGGTGGCGCATTTGCAGGATTAGAAAAAGTCATTGAATCGCGTACAGAGTCCACCAGTATTGGCTTTGGTGCCGTGGTCAAAAGCAAAACCAATCGAAATTTGACTGAGCTTTTTAAAGGCGTTGAGCCTGAAGATTTAATCAAATACGGACTAATCCCTGAACTGATTGGTCGTCTGCCCGTAGTCGCTACACTAGAAGAACTTGGCGAAGACGCGCTTGTCTCCATCTTGACTGAACCCAAAAATGCGCTGGTGAAGCAATATGCGCAAATGCTTGCGCTGGAAGGTGTTGATCTTGATGTTCGCCCAGAAGCGCTTGCTGCTATTGCGAAGAAAGCCATTAAACGCAAAACGGGAGCGCGCGGTCTCAGGTCTATTTTTGAGCAATCCTTGATTGACACGATGTTCGATTTGCCAAGTGCCAGTAATGTCGAAAAAGTGGTCGTCGATGTGGGTACGATCACAGATAACCGTCCGCCCCTGTTGGTTTATCGCAAAGGCACCGAAGAGGCCAAAGCAGCCTAATTTTTAGAAAGCACCGTATGTCGACTCAGGCCTTATTGCTAGAAGAACGCACCGTGCTCCCCCTTGTTCCGCTCAGGGATGTGGTGATGTACCCCAAGATGGTGATCCCGTTATTTGTGGGTCGCGCAAAAAGCATCAAAGCGTTAGAGATTGCCATGAACAGTGCCAAACGCGTGCTGCTACTGACGCAAAAAGACGCCACAACCGAGCTTGAAAAAAGCAACAAGGCTTTATCTGAAGTAGACGAGATTAAGCTAGAGGACATGTTTGATGTGGGCTGCGTTGGTAACATTTTGCAAATGCTTAAATTGCCTGATGGCACTGTCAAAGTATTGATTGAAGGCTTACAGCGCGCCAAGGTACATGACATCCGTTTGATGGAAGACGCGATCTTTGCAGCTGAAGTCACGCCGCAAGTTCCAACCGAGTCACGCGAAGGTTACGCGCTGAGTGACAAACAAAAAACATCGCTAGAAGCCCTGCGCCGCGCGGTGATTGAGCGGTTTGAAGCCTATACAAAACTTAGCCGCCGTATCCCTAGCGAAATCATGGCGTCAATTGCAGGGCTTGATGACATGAGCCGCATGACGGACACCATCAGTTCGCACGTGCCGTTCAAGCTCGCTCAAAAACAAATCATTCTTTCAACATCTGACGTGACTGCGCGGATGAAAGCATTACTCTCCCAGCTAGAGGGTGAAATTGACATCTTGAATGTCGATAAAAAAATTCGTGGTCAAGTCAAAAAAGCGGTTGATAAAAATCAACGCGACTACTACCTACGTGAGCAAGCGCAGGCCATTCAAAAAGAACTTAATGATGGCGACGATAGTACCGATGCAGCTGCGCTTGAGAAAAAAATCAAGCAAGCCAAAATGCCTAAGGATGCCGAGAAAAAAGCACTAAAGGAAGTTGCCAAGCTCAAGACGATGTCTGTTATGTCATCCGAGGCAGCTGTGATCCGCAATTACGTGGATGTATTGATTGGCCTGCCTTGGAGCAAAAAAACCAAGATTAAACATGATTTAATTTTGGCCGATAGTGTGCTGAATGAGGATCACTTTGGGCTCGACAAAGTCAAAGAACGCATCTTGGAATATCTTGCTGTACAGCAGCGCGTGGGCAAGCTCAAAGCGCCCATCCTTTGTTTAGTAGGCCCTCCTGGTGTGGGCAAGACATCGCTGGGACAATCGATTGCCAAAGCCACTGGCCGAAAATACGTGCGTATGGCGCTGGGCGGTATGCGTGACGAGGCCGAAATTCGTGGCCACCGTCGTACCTATATTGGCGCGCTGCCAGGCAAGCTATTGCAAAGCCTCAGCAAAATCGGTACGCGCAACCCCCTATTCCTGCTTGACGAAATTGACAAGATCGGCGCCGATGTGCGCGGCGATCCATCCAGTGCACTCTTAGAAGTGCTTGATCCCGAACAAAATCATACGTTTAGCGACCACTACGTTGAGCTCGATTTCGACTTGTCGGATGTGATGTTTGTAGCGACATCCAATACGCTGAACATCCCGCCAGCACTGCTTGATCGCATGGAAGTGATTCGCCTATCGGGTTACACCGAAGACGAAAAAACCAATATTGCCATTCGCTATCTGCTACCCAAACAACTGAAAAGCAATGGGCTTGCGCCCGAAGAGCTCATCGTTGCAGAGGCCGCCATTCGTGACATGATCCGCTACTACACCCGCGAGGCAGGCGTTCGTAATTTAGAGCGTGATTTATCTAGCATTTGCCGCAAAGTGGTCAAAGGCATCCAGCTCAAAACCTATGGCGCAAGCGTAACAGTCGATGCGGACAATTTGATGAACTTTTTGGGTGTACGCAAATTCAACTATGGCCGCGCAGAAAAGCAAAATCAAGTTGGACAAGTCGTTGGACTAGCATGGACAGAAGTGGGCGGCGATCTACTCACCATCGAAACAGCCGTCATGCCTGGTAAGGGCAATATCACGCGCACAGGCAGCTTAGGCGATGTGATGAAAGAATCGGTGGAAGCCGCGCGCAGTGTGGTGCGCAGCCGTGCACGCTTCCTTGGCATATCCGATACGGCATTTGAGAAAAAAGACATGCACATTCATGTGCCCGATGGTGGTACGCCCAAAGACGGTCCTAGCGCAGGAGCCGCGATGACAACGGCGATGGTCTCGGCATTGACGGGTATCCCCGTGCGTGCCGATGTAGCGATGACGGGCGAGATTACCTTGCGCGGTGAAGTGACGGCTATTGGTGGTTTAAAGGAGAAACTGCTCGCGGCGCTACGCGGTGGTATCAAAACTGTTCTCATACCCGAAGACAACATCAAAGACCTCACGGACATTCCTGACAACGTCAAAAACTTACTAGAAATTATCCCTGTGCGCTGGATTGACCGCGTCTTAGAGGTAGCACTGGAGCGCGCACCCATCCCGCTGACAGACGATGAGTTTGCAAAGGCCTCAGAGCTACTCAGCAGCACCGATCGACTACTCAAAAATAGTGACTCAATTTTGCTTCCTGCAAGCAAGACAAAGCACTAAAAATAAGCCCTCCGCTATAATTTGTAGCCTTTGGTGTGCCGGTGTAGCTCAGTCGGTAGAGCAGCTCATTCGTAATGAGAAGGTCGGGTGTTCGATTCATCTCTCCGGCACCATTTTTACCTCTTTTTAGCCCTCTAGCCATTGACTTCATGGATAAACTTTTGATTCGTGGCGGACGCGCCCTTCACGGCACAGTATCCATCTCTGGTGCTAAGAATGCGGCTCTGCCTGAGCTATGTGCAGCACTGTTAACAGCTGACGCCGTGACATTAAAGAACGTCCCTCGGTTGCAAGACGTGGTCACGATGGAGAAGCTGATTCGCAATATGGGCGTGTCTTTCACCCGGTCTGAAGATGGCGTAGTCACACTGAATGCCTCAGCACTAGATAAACCTGAAGCGCCCTACGAACTTGTTAAAACCATGCGTGCATCGGTGCTGGCGCTTGGTCCTTTGCTTGCCCGTTTTGGCAAAGCCACGGTCTCGCTACCGGGCGGCTGTGCGATTGGTTCTCGCCCTGTCGATCAGCACATCAAAGGTCTACAAGCCATGGGCGCGATCATCGACGTGGCACATGGCTATATGAACGCTCACCTACCAGATGGCTGGACGCGCTTAAAGGGCGCGCACATCACGACCGATATGGTGACGGTCACTGGCACTGAAAACTTTTTAATGGCGGCTTGCCTGGCTGATGGCGTGACGATTTTGGAAAACGCAGCGCAAGAGCCGGAGATTCCAGATTTGGCCGAAATGCTGATCGCTATGGGCGCAAAAATTACAGGGCACGGCACGAGCCGTATCACGATTACGGGTGTGGACAAGCTGCACGGCTGCACGCACAGCGTGGTGGCTGATCGCATTGAAGCGGGAACATTTTTGTGCGCCGTAGCTGCCACAGGCGGTGATGTGCTGTTGGAAAATGCTAGGGGCGACCATCTGGACGCCTTGCTAGATAAGCTACGCGAGGCAGGGGCTTCTGTAAGCACCGTCGCACATGGCTTGCGTATCACCTCGACTGGAAAACTCAAAGCACAATCCTTCCGCACCACCGAATATCCAGGTTTTCCAACCGACATGCAAGCGCAAATGATGGCACTGAACTGCGTAGCGGATGGCTCATCTATCGTCACCGAAACCATTTTTGAAAACCGCTTTATGCATGTCAATGAACTGGTACGTTTGGGCGCGACCATTCACATTGATGGGCGCAGCGCAACGGTGACAGGTGGCGCAAAACTATCTGGTGCACACGTCATGGCGACTGACCTGCGTGCTTCTGCCTCGTTAGTGATTGCAGGCCTCGTAGCCGAAGGTGAAACCACAGTTGAGCGTATCTACCACCTAGATAGAGGCTATGACCGGATGGAAGCCAAGCTCAAAGCTATTGGCGCCGATATTGAGCGTGCACGGTAAGCGTATAAAGTAGCCCCTTATGAACACCCAACCCTTGATTACCCTTGCGTTATCCAAAGGTCGCATCTTTGACGAAACATTGCCGCTACTCAAAGCTGCGGGCATTGAGGTGCTGGATGACCCAGAGACCACACGCAAACTGATTTTGACGACCAACCAGCCGCATGTGCGCGTGCTTTTGGTACGTGCCACTGATGTGCCAACCTATGTGGCACTAGGCGGTGCAGATCTTGGCGTGACGGGCAAAGATACCTTGATTGAATCGGGTAGTGATGGCCTCTATCAGCCGTTAGATTTAAAAATTGCTGCCTGCCGCATGAGCGTTGCTGTGCGCGAAGGTTTTGACTACCAAGCTGCCGTCAAGCAAGGCGCACGCCTCACAGTTGCGACTAAGTTTGTACAAATTGCACGCGACTTTTTTGCCAGCAAAGGCGTGCACGTGGACATCATCAAACTGTATGGCTCGATGGAACTGGCACCGCTGACGGGTCTGGCAGACGCCATCGTGGACGTAGTCTCTACCGGCTCTACGCTTAAAGCCAACCACTTAGTTGAGGTTGAATTCATCATGAACATTAGCTCGCGCCTAGTTGTCAATCAAGCGGCGCTCAAGCTCAAGCATGACTTGCTCCGCCCTATCCTTGCTGCGTTTGAAAATGCTGTCCGCTAAGCCCTTAAAGGCGACACCTCTACGCCTCTCCACCGCCAGTCCTGCGTTCGCAGCTGATTTGCAGGCGCGGTTACACGTCTCGCTAGAGGACAACAAAGCGATCAGCAACACCGTAGAAGCTGTTTTGCTTGACGTCAAAATACGCGGTGATGCGGCAGTGCTGGAATACACCGCGCGTTGGGATGGCGTCACGGCCACTTCCATGAGTGAGCTAGAGCTCACTCAGCTAGAGCTCAAATCCGCCTACGACTCACTCGACCCCGCCCTACGTGAAGCCTTATCCAGTGCGGCTTTGCGCATCAAAAGCTATCACGAGGCGCAAAAGAAAGCTTCTGGCGAGAGCTGGCAATATCGCGACGCAGACGGTACGCTCTTAGGTCAAAAAGTCACGCCACTTGATCGCGTGGGCATTTACGTGCCTGGCGGCAAAGCTACTTATCCATCATCGGTTCTGATGAATGCCATCCCTGCACACGTAGCGGGTGTGGGCGAAATTATCATGGTCGTCCCTACACCGCAAGGCATCAAAAATCCTATGGTCTTAGCCGCCGCGTATGTGGGCGGCGTGACGCGTGCGTTTACGATAGGTGGCGCGCAAGCCGTAGCCAGCTTGGCTTACGGGACAGAAACCATCCCCAAGGTTGACAAAATTACAGGGCCAGGCAATGCCTTTGTTGCCGAAGCCAAGCGCCAAGTCTTTGGCTTAGTGGGCATCGACATGATTGCAGGCCCCTCTGAGATATTGGTCCTGGCCGATGGCACCACACCTGCCGACTGGGTTGCGATGGATTTGTTTAGTCAAGCTGAGCACGACGAGCTAGCGCAAAGCATTTTGTTGTGCCCCGATAGTGCCTACATCGACGCCGTGCAGGCTAGCATTGACAAACTCCTGCCTGAGATGCCACGTAAAGACATCATTGCTAAATCACTCAATGACCGCGGTGCGCTTATCCTGACACGCTCCATGGACGAGGCCTGCGATATCAGCAATCAAATTGCGCCTGAGCATTTAGAAGTCTCTAGTAACCATCCTCACCAGTGGGAGCCAAAACTCAAGCACGCTGGCGCGATCTTTATGGGTGCGTATACCAGCGAATCACTGGGTGACTACTGCGCTGGCCCCAACCACGTGCTCCCCACTAGCGGCACCGCACGTTTTTCGTCACCACTAGGGGTGTACGATTTTCAAAAGCGCTCTAGCCTGATTGAGGTCAGTGAGCGAGGTGCGAAGTCACTGGGCTTGATTGCAGCTACGCTGGCTTATAGCGAAGGGTTGCAAGGCCATGCACGCGCAGCCGAAATGAGACTTTAGACTGCAGCTAAACAATAGGGAGTGTCAGTGTGAGTCTTGTACCGCATGGCAGGGCTTTGCTAAACGCAAGCGTAGCGCCTATCGCTTCTGACCTAAAGCGCATCGTACTAAGCCCCTGCCCTGCCGATGTCAAAGTCGCCTCATCAAACCCTAAACCATCGTCTGTTATTTGAATCGCCACGGTACGACCTTCGTAAAGCGACTGCGCTGTAAATGTGATCGTCCGAGCCTTCGCATGCTTCATCACATTACTAACAGCCTCTAAAACAATACGCTGTATGTGCTGAATGACTTGCGGCGTCAAATTAACTAACCGAGGCAGGGCCTCCACATGCCAGAGCAATTGAATACCATGCATCTCTAGTCGCGGCTCAAGTCGGTGTCTGAGCGTTGCCAGCACCGCGGTCAAACTACCATTGACAGGTTGAATGGCGTCAATGGCAATGCGCAAATCCTCTAATGCGTCTGTCGTCTCTGCTTCTAGTTGCTCACGCGGTGCGCCTGTACGTATCAAGTCGAGCACGCCCACGAGTTGCGCACCCACCGTGTCATGAATATCCGCCATGATGCGCTGTCGTTCTGTCAAGGTGGCCTTCGTCTTCTCCAGCTCTGATCGGACATGCGACTCAAACAAATCTTGTTTAGCTCGTATATACGTACGAATCACAATAATGGCTAATCCGACATTAAACAAAATAGTCGTATAGCTACCCAGTCGCATCTTCCCCAGCCCTGACTCGCTCAGTTGAATAAATACCAAGTCATACCAGCCAAGCACCATCGCCATCCATGCAGCAATGGTGTATAGCCTCAAATTAAAGTCTTTTGTCCGCAAAGCAAACCAAGTCACTCGCGCAACAAGCAACATGGTAAGAACAGTCATGAGAGTGAGCCATGCACGGTAAAAACGGAAGTCTCCAAGTGCATTGCCGATCAACAAAACGGGGGCGCATAGTCCAAGATAAACCATGATCATTTTGTTAATAACGCGAGAGGGTTTCGGTACTAAAAGCTCAGCAATTTTGAAAGTAAAACCGACAAACATTGCAAACAAGATGCCGAGCCCTGAATTCCACAACCAAGTTGGAATGGGTGGGTAATCGACAAAACCACTTAGCTGCCTAGCAGCAAAAAACGAATCCGATAGAAAAGCCCAAAGAAATAGAGGCTCTTTGGTTACAAACCACATGCCAATAGCAAGCAGTGCCAACAAAAAAGAAAAAGACGACACCAACACCATACTGTTGTGTCGCATCTCCAGCTCCGACTGAAAACGAGTCATTGATTGGGCTGCATCGCCAATGTCCACCATTGACAAACCAGCGTCGTTAGCAGGCTCCATTTTTAGCTCTAGCTCAATCGTATTGACCCCTAGCATTAAAAGCTCAGCAGGTACGCTATGCCAACGTGGCTTCACTTTGTACTGTGTAGTCGCCTCATTCCACCCTACGTACTGCCAACCCGATTGGTTGATCTGGTAGCGATAGCGGTTACCCATATTAAGTGCCGACATTCCCAAGCCTTGGCTATGCAATTTGGCACTCGCATATTGATGAGGCTCTAATCTAAATTGCAAACTAAAACGCGCCACACCACGCTGCTTTGGATAATGTTCATCCCACTTCCATGGCAGGGTTTGTAGACTTGGAACCTCGTGCTCTGGCTGCCCATCTAAAGTCACCCAAATTTGCGCTGTTTTTATATGTGCTTGATAGGGTTGTGCCTGTGCGCCAAAGCAGCCAATTGCCAGCCAAGCCACAACCCATATCGCCTTACAAATAGAGGATTTCATGACGGAAGAATTCCAAGCGCTTTTGCTTCGAACACAGCCTCAGACCGCGAATTCACTGCAAGCTTGTTGTAGATGCGGCGCACGTGCGTTTGTACGGTAGACAGCCCAATATCCATCAACTGGGAAACTTCGGCATACTTATAGCCACGCGCCAAAAGACCCAGCAACTCTGTCTCTCGCAACGTCAACGGCTCAGCAATTTGAGGCTCCTCAATAGCACTCTGCGCGGTAGACGTCGGTAGCATCCGCTCTAGCAAACGACTAGCAATCATTGGAGACAAGGGCGTTCCACCAAGGCTAATGGCATGAATCGCCTGAACCAAATCTTTATCAATTGCGTCTTTGAGCAAGTATCCGTCTGCGCCCGCTTGAATGCTTCTGATGATGTTTTCAACATCACCAAACACCGAAATGACCAAAATATTGGCCTGCTCAAAGCGCTGGCGTACAAACCGAATGAGATCAACGCCACTGCCATCAGGTAAACCCAAATCAATCAGCCAGTAGTCTTGCTGCAAGGTGGCCGCAAACGCAAGCGCAGCCTCCAAATTACCCAACTGAGTAATGCGTACATCACTAAGCGAGTCGGTTAATAGCTTGGCAATACGCGAACGAGTACGAATATTGTCTTCAACAAGGGCAAGTTTCATTAAATAGGCATGCCTGTGGGTGAGAAAGTAATTGACGAGATTTCAGACCTATTTTGGTACAAAAAATCTTAGATTGAAAGCTGATTTCATCCTATGTTTATAGGAGTGACAAAGCAGCAAGGCTTCTGAATAATTCCGCCTTATCCGCAAACGCCAATCAACGAAATAGAAATGCGAACTTTCACACTAGGCAATCGTTCAATCGCAAAGTTACAAAACGTACACCCAGATCTAGTCGGGGTGGCTCACCGTGCTATCGAGCTCACAACAATCGATTTTGTGTTGTAGATGGATTACGTACATTGACTGAGGGTTATTATCCCTAAAAGTCTTTTTGCTTAAGCTTAGCCACGTATTAAGCAAACACGCCCGCTGTATCCTGCATACGGTTAGACACCTCGCCCAAATGATGCAGGCTATCGCCAAACGTCATTTCTAGCTGGGTGAGCTTTTTGAAACAGTGGCTGACCATGTATTCATCTGTTACGCCAATACCGCCGTGCAGCTGCACTGCAGACTGCCCCACAAAACGCATCGACTGCCCTAATTGGTATTTGGCGCGAGCCATGCACGCGCGGCGCTCTAGCGCTGGTGTTTCCATTTTGAGAGCCGCGTAGTAGCTCATGGAGCGAGCTAACTCTAGTTGCATCTTGACATCCGCCACGCGGTGGCGCAGCGCTTGGAACGTGGAGATCACCACACCAAACTGCTTGCGGGTGTTCATGTACTCCACCGTCATAGCAAGCGTTGTATCCATCACACCAACCGCTTCGGCGCACAAAAGCGAAATTCCCGCATCGACAGCTAACTCTAGCGCAGCAAGGCCGTCTGTGGTGATGAGCGTGGCGGCTGCGTTGCCGAATGTCACCTCGGCGGCGCGAGAGCCATCTTGCAGTCCAACAGGTGCGGCACTGACGCCAGAGGCGGTGCGCTCTACTAGAAATAGCGCGAGCTTGCCATCCAACTTGGCGCTCAGAATGTAGCCCGTCACCTGATCACCGGCAACGACTAGCGCCTTTTTGCCGCTCAAAGCGTACCCGCTGGAAGCCTTGACAGCTGTGGCTTGGCAGGCATCTAACTGGTAACGTGATGCCGATTCTTGATAAGCTAGCGAGAGCTGCGCTTCGCCAGAAGCCAGTTTGGGTAACCATGCACTTTGCACCGCGCTATCGGCAAATGCGGACAGCACACGACTAGCAATAAGTGTCTGTGCAATTGGCTCCATCACCATGCCGCGCCCTAGTTCTTCCATAACTACCATCGCGTCCACAGCACCCATGCCAAGGCCATCATGCGCTTCTGGCACATTGAGTCCTGCAAGGCCTAGTCCAGCTAGTTCTTGGTACACAGCCGCGTCGTAACCACCTAGCCCCTTGCCTGCTGCAATGATTTTGTTACGGCGCTCAAACGTGTAGTCTTTACTAACCCACCGTTTGACAGCGTCGCGTAGTTGCTCTTGATCTTCTGAAAAATTGAAATCCATGATTTATCCTAAAACAGTTTGAGACACGATATTGCGCTGCACTTCATTACTGCCACCATAAATCGTGGTCTTACGCATATTGAAATAACTGCTTGCTAGCGGCGCGCAATAGTCTGGAATCATGTCGCCTTGCCAGCCTGCATCTTTTGCATCTTCGATCAGTGGCAAGCTGCGTGGGCCGGCAGCCAACATCATGAGCTCTGAATAGCGCTGTTGAATTTCGCTACCTTTTATTTTGAGCAAGCCCGCAATGTCGAGCGATTGTTTGCCCGACTTTTCAGCCGACAAGACACGCAGCACCAACATCTCTAGAGCCACCACATCAACTTCTAGCTTGGCAATTTCATCGCGGAACCTAAAGTCGTCATACACACCCTCATCTTTAGCAATGCGCTTGAGCCTCTCCAACTCACGCTTTGCACGGTTCACATCGGCAATGTTAGTGCGCTCGTGCGCCAGCAAATGCTTAGCGTAGTTCCAGCCTTTATTTTCTTCACCAATCAAGTTTTCAACGGGTACTTCCACATTATCAAACCACACTTCGTTGACTTCACATTCGCCATCTAACAGCTTGATGGGGCGCACGCTCACGCCTTTGCTCTTCATGTCGATGAGCAGAAAGCTGATGCCTGTCTGCGGCTTGCCTTCGTTTGACGTGCGCACCAAACAAAAAATCCATTCGCCGTATTGGCCCAGCGTTGTCCATGTCTTTTGACCGTTGACGATGTACTTGTCACCGACCCGTTCGGCTTTGGTTTTAAGTGATGCCAAATCAGAGCCAGAGCCTGGCTCGCTATAGCCTTGTGACCACCACACCTCACCTGATCCAATGCCTGGCAGATGGCGCTTTTGCTGCTCTGCATTTCCAAATGCCATGATGACAGGAGCCACCATCACAGGGCCAAACGGAATCACGCGGGGCGCACCTGCTAAGGCGCACTCTTCTTCAAACAAATGTTTTTGAATCGAGTTCCAGCCTGGGCCACCGAACTCTTTAGGCCATGCATGACCTAGCCAGCCTTTTTTGCCCAAAATTTTTGCCCAAGTCTGCAAATCATCTCGCGTCAGGCGATACGCGTTGTGCACTTTGTGAGCAATGTCGGCGGGTAAATTGTTTTTGACCCAATCGCGTATTTCAATGCGAAAGGCTGTTTCTTCGGGGGTGAAAGCTAAGTCCATATTGACCTCTTAAAAATATAAATAAGACGAGCGTGCTTTTCTTCTATTATGTCGTTAAACCACGGGCATAGTGAGGGTCAGTGTCACACCCTTTGGTTTTAGTCGCTGAAATGTAATCAAAGCGCCAATCGCCTCTGCTCGAAAGCACATATTGCGCAGTCCATGCCCCTTGGCCTCTAGCTCTTGTGGTTCAAAGCCAATACCATCATCGTCAATCGTTATCTGTATAGATGCCAGTTCTGGAATATGCCTAGCGCTGACCGTCACAGTTGTCGCTTTTGCATGCTGAATAATATTAGTGAATGCCTCAAGCAAAATGCGCTGAATTTGCAGCACTTTCTGCGGGGTGAGCTCCGTCATAACAGGTAATTCATCAATTTGCCAAACGAGTGCAAGATCCGAAGCTTTCAGGCGAGGCTCTAAGCGGTATCGCAAAGTCGCCAACACGGTCGCCAAATCTCCGTCAACAGGCTGCATGGCATCTACGGCAACGCGCAGCTCATCGAGCGCCATTTGGGCGTGCTCCGATAACTGTTTTTGATCAAATAGCGATTGGTTGTTCTCGCCTCGCTTAATCATATTAACGAGTCCTACCAATTGCCCGCCCACACCGTCGTGAATATCCGACATGATGCGTTGACGCTCAACCAATCTCGCACGCTCCTCCCCTTGCGCTTGAATTTGCTCAAAACTATGCGACAGTTGCTGCTCGCGCTCTTTCACGCGATTTTCTAGCGTCACATTAAGTTCGTGATACAGCGCATGCTGCTCGATATAGCGCTGAACCAAAATCCAGCCCATCATGATCACGTAAAGAAATAAGGCATGCGGCAAAAGCGTGCATTGGCTAATGCCCGACTCAGGTAGATGAACTAAAAATAAATCTCTCATTGCCGTCAGTGCCACCACCAAACTCACCGAAAAAAGCAATCTTGCTTGCCGCGACTGTTCTTGGTCAGCGGCTTTAGCGGTATAAATAAGTGCAGCAACCATCGGCAAGAATAAAAATCCCACCGCAATCGTCCAATAGATGGGCTCTGCCAACACAAAAGCAATGCCTATCGACAAGGCGGTGGCAAGCAGCGTCAAGCGAACCCAAGGTGCAGTGCGTCCCACAATACCTAGCGTAAAACGCGTCATGAAAACAATATGCCAAGCTAAAGCGACGGAGGCCACAATTCCTTGCAAAGGCCAAGGCAGCCAAGAGGTTGTCGAGAGCTGATTGATCGCACTAAAACCGCCCCACATCGCACTTAATGCAAATAAACCATAAAGTCCTTCACGCTGGCTAAGCCAAAGCGCCCAAGAAATCATGCCCATTAAAAACAGTGCGACAAAAATAACAATGTAGGACGATTGCTGCCACCAATAACTCATCACATATTTGCTGCGTAGCTCTTTCGCTGGTCCGTAATAAATTTCGGATAAGCCGCCCCAACGCAATGCCTGTACGGTGGTATCTAGTCGCAAAACATTTGATCTGTCTGTTAGCAATAAAACCGTTGGCAATGCTAACCAATAAGGCTGCTTGCTACTGTCCTGCCAAGAGTCATCTAAATCACTAGCGGCGTCAATTAACTGGTCATTAAGGTACAGCCGCACTTGATTTCCAACACGTGGAATAAAAACCGCATAGGGCTCTGCACCAGCGACTCCTGCATAAGCAGGCAAACTAACTGTGTATTGCGCTCGTCCGTTTTCCCCTGGGAAATTAAAGTCCCACCTAAAAGGAAGATCGTGCTTTTCTTTGAGTGTATTTTGACCCGCAGTGGTCACTTGCATAGTCGCTTGCCGAATCGTTAACACCTCGGATTGTGCAGAAAAGCACAAGCAACTCAGCCAGCACAAACACGTCAAAAAAAGCTTACTTATCAAGAAACCCTCGCTGCCTAGCTTGAAAAACAGCTTGTGATTTAGAGTGCACTTCTAGCTTGGCATAAAGCCCTCGAATATGGGTTTGAATGGTATTAATCGTCACACCCATTTGTTTGGCGAGTTCACCATAACTATAGCCTCGAGATAGAAATTGCAGCACTTGCTCTTCACGTTCTGTCAAAAGCCCATCCGAATTCAGTTTTGCAGGCATCATCAGCTGCGAAGCCACTTGCTGCGGCACGGCTTGCGATGCAATTTTATTAGCCGTCCCCATACGCGACAAAAGCTGCCGCGCAATGATAGGAGACATAGGTGAGCCGCCGCCATGCAAGGTGTGCACGTGCTCAGCTAACTCTGATTCATTCCCATCTTTCAATAAATACCCACTGGCTCCAGCCTCAAAGGCGCGAATCATATTGGCCTCATCGCCAAACATCGTGATGACCATAATTTCGGTTGTAGGATGCATAGCTTTACACAGGCGTATGACCTCCAATCCCGACTGATCCGGAAGCCCCAGATCCACCAAAAGCACGCTCGGCGGTGACTCCCCCATCTTGCTCACCATCCATTGCAGCATGGGTTTCGCAGCATTAGTAGCAAAAACCACTTCAATCGTGGCATCGCTAGATAAAGCTTTTAATAGACGTGCGTGCGTCGCTGGCTCATCTTCGACAAGTGCAACAGTAATGTGTAGTGATGACATACTTGAACTATAGCGCGAAGAAAGACCTTCGCAAAGGATAATCCAAGCATGCAATCTATTGTTATTCTTATTTCTGGCTCAGGCTCTAACATGCAAGCCATTATTCGTGCCGCCAAGGCTGAAAACTGGGCAAAGCATTACAACGCCTGCATTACCAGCGTTATCAGCAACCGACCAGGTGCGACGGGTCTTGCTTGGGCGCAAAGCCAAGGCATAGCAACCCAAATTGTCGATCACAAGACCTTTACTGAGCGGCAGGAATTTGATATGACCCTACGTGAGGCCATTGATGCCCACAAACCAAGCTTGGTCGTACTTGCAGGCTTTATGCGCATCTTGGGTGCAGACTTTGTAGCCCACTACGCTGGACGCATGCTAAACATTCACCCCTCCCTTTTGCCGGCATTTACAGGGCTGCATACACACCAGAGGGCTATTGATGCGGGATGCCGCTTTGCAGGCGCTACGGTTCACCGTGTCACACCTGTGCTGGACGAAGGCGAAATTTTGGCGCAAGCTGTCGTACCCGTTTTAATAGGCGACAATGAGAGTACGCTAGCCGCCCGCGTGCTCACCCAAGAGCACCTCATCTATCCGGCCGCTATCAGAGCCCTTCTAAAGTAGCCATCACCCTGTTGAAATTAATATGCATCCCCAACAACTCCTAGACGCTTGCACTGAGCTTGTCGCCCTTGTCCTCAAATTCGAGCATCCAGCCGACGCCGTGCTGTCGCACTACTTCAAAGACAATCGCAAACTTAAAAATATCGGTCAACGAGAACGTGCTGTGCTCGCGGAGACCGCATACACGGTGCTTCGCAGCAAGACCCGCCTAGAGGCTTTAGCCCGTGCGGGCTCTGGGGCATTGTCCCGCAGACTGGCCATTTTGGCCTACCCAACAAACAACCCAAGCGACGCAGACTTTTTGCAGGGTGCACTACTACCCCACGAAAAAACTTGGCTCGTCGAGTGTAAAAAAATTAATGCAGGCGAACTTCTTGATGCCCACAAACACAATCTGCCCGCGTGGCTAGCTGAAACTTTACGTAAAGAACTAGGTGAAGAACAGTTTTGGGCGTTTTGCGCAGCTTGTGAAACAACAGCTCCGCTAGATGTACGAGTCAATGCACTGAACTCTAAGCGCGAGCAGATTCAAACCGTCCTACAAAAAGCAGGCGTCAATGCAGTGCCAACACCTTTTAGCCCGTTAGGTCTAAGGATGAACGCTCGGACGGCGCTTTCACAGCTCACTGTTTTTAAAGCCGGCGCTATCGAGGTCCAAGATGAGGGCTCGCAATTACTCACTATCCTGGTGGATGCCAAGCGCGGCGAAATGGTGGCAGATTTTTGCGCGGGTGCAGGCGGCAAAACACTGGGGCTTGGCGCTGCCATGCGTAGCACAGGACGACTTTATGCATTTGACGTATCTGCGCATCGACTGGCTGCACTCAAACCCCGCTTAGCTCGTAGCGGCTTATCCAACATTCACCCTGTCGCAATTGCGCACGAACGCGACGAGCGTATCAAACGCCTCGCAGGCAAGATGGATAGAGTCTTAGTTGACGCCCCGTGCTCAGGGCTTGGTACCTTGCGCCGCAACCCCGACCTGAAATGGCGGCAAAAGCAAGCTGCTGTTGCTGAACTCACGATCAAGCAGACAAATATCTTGCAAAGCGCATCAAGACTAGTTAAATCTGGTGGGCGCTTGGTTTATGCGACTTGCAGCGTGCTCCCCGAAGAAAATGAACGCATTGCAGAGGCTTTTAGTGCTGCCAATCCAGAGTTCAAATTATTACCTGCGCAAGAAGTGCTAACAGATCTAAGCATTCCTAACGCCGAGACGCTATGCCGAGGCGGCTATCTGCGCCTATGGCCGCAGACGCATCAAACAGACGGCTTTTTTGCGGCAGTCTGGCAGCGCCAGTAAACCTGCAAAAAACAATGGAAAGGGCTTAAAATGCCCCATCTTCGTTTTTTAGGTTCAATATGACATTTATGTCCACGCTGGAATTTCTGCTCTCATGGGCAGCTAACGGACTTCTTAATTTCACTTGGTGGCAGATGGCTCTGTTCACGCTAGCCACCACGCACATCACCATTGCGGCAGTCACGCTGTATCTGCACCGCGTGCAGGCACACAGAGCGCTAGAGCTCAGCCCAGTCATTTCTCATTTTTTCCGATTTTGGCTCTGGCTCAACACAGGCATGGTGACTAAAGAGTGGACAGCCATTCACCGCAAGCACCACGCCAAATGCGAGACGCATGATGACCCACATAGCCCACAAACGCGCGGCATTGATGAAGTGCTATGGCGCGGCTCCGAGCTGTATCGCATCGAAAGCCGAAACGCAGAGACGCTTGCTAAATACGGACAAGGCACACCAAGCGATTGGATCGAGCGCAATATCTATTCAAAGCACAGCGCAAAAGGCGTTGCATTGTTAATGGTGATTGATTTACTGTTATTTGGCTCGGCTGGATTGGCCGTGTGGGCGGTGCAAACTGCTTGGATTCCGTTTACTGCTGCGGGCGTTATTAACGGCTTGGCGCATTTTTGGGGCTACCGTAATTTTGAAGCGCCTGATGCCAGCCGCAATCTCACACCGTGGGGTATTTTGATTGGTGGTGAAGAGCTGCACAACAACCACCACACCTATCCTACGTCGGCAAAGTTCTCCGTCAAAGCTTATGAATTTGACATCGGATGGATGTACATCCGCATCTTGGAAACATTTGGCCTTGCCAAAGCGAAAAAAACGGTTCCCGTCATGACTATGGGCGAAGTGCAGCCAGTGGCTGATGAAAAGACATTGGAAGCCGTTATTGCACATAGATATCAGGTCATGGCGCACTACGCCCGCGACCTGCGTGTTGCTTGCAAAAATGAAATTGCAACACTCAAAGCAAAAGGCGCTGATTTATCCGCGATGAAAACAGCCAAGCGCTGGTTACATCGCGATGCCGATCAAGTGCCAGAATCGGCAAAAGCCGATCTCACTCTTGCGCGTTCGGCACATCCCGTTCTAGACAAAATGGTCACGATGCGTGAAGAGCTGCGCCAAGTGTGGGTCTCCACAAACCAAAGCCGTGAGCAGCTAGCTCGTGACTTGCAACTGTGGTGCCAACGTGCCGAAGCTAGCGGCATCTCTGCACTCAGCGGCTTTTCACACAAGTTAAAAGCTGTTCGAGTTTAAGTTTCTTGACCATTCTCCTTTGATTTTGCGCTCGGCGCATGTTTTATGAATCGCACGCTCTACGACAAAATTTGGGACGAACACGTCGTCCATACTGAAGACGACGGCACATCCGTTCTGTATATCGATCGCCACCTGGTGCACGAAGTCACTAGCCCGCAAGCTTTTGAAGGCCTCCGCGAAGCTGGGCGCAAAGTTTGGCGCGTGAACTCTATTGTGGCAACCGCTGACCACAACACACCCACAACCAATTGGGAGCAAGGCTACGACGGCATTACTGATTTGGTGAGTAAAGAGCAAATCACCACGTTAGATGCAAACATCAAAGAGTTTGGCGCAGCCGCTTACTTTCCCTACCTCAATAAACAGCAAGGCATTGTTCATGTCATGGGGCCTGAGCAAGGCGCCACATTGCCAGGAATGACTGTAGTCTGCGGTGACTCGCACACCAGCACACACGGGGCTTTTGGGGCGCTAGCACACGGCATTGGCACCAGCGAAGTCGAGCACGTGATGGCAACACAAACACTGCTGCAAAAAAAGCAAAAAAATATGTTGATCCGTGTGGAAGGGCAAGTCCAGCATGGTGTCACGGCCAAAGATGTTGTGCTCGCCATCATTGGAAAAATTGGTACGGCTGGCGGCACAGGCTATACGATTGAATTTGCGGGAAGCGCGATTCGTGGGTTATCGATGGAAGGTCGTATGACTGTGTGCAATATGGCAATCGAAGCAGGCGCTCGCGCAGGCTTGGTTGCCGTAGACGATAAAACAATTGAGTATGTTCGTGGTCGCCCTATGGCGCCAACAGGTGCGGTGTTTGATCAGGCCGCCACTTACTGGCGCACATTGCATTCAGACGTTGGCGCCAAGTTTGATGCCACAGTAGATTTAGATGCAACAAAAATTGTGCCTCAAGTGACTTGGGGAAATTCGCCCGAAATGGTTTTAGGTATTGATGGCAATATTCCTGATCCCGATAAAGAGCGTGACGACTCCAAACGTACAGCAATTGAACGCGCGTTAGCTTATATGGGCTTGCAGCCTGGTAAGGCAATGAACGATATTAGTATCGACAAAGTGTTTATTGGTAGCTGCACGAACAGCCGCATCGAAGACATGCGCGAAGCTGCTGCTGTAGTTAAAAAACTAGGTCAAAAAGTTGCCAGGAACGTTCGCCTTGCGCTTGTTGTGCCCGGCTCTGGCCTAGTCAAAGCACAGGCCGAGCGCGAGGGTTTGCACGAGATTTTTAAAGCAGCAGGATTTGAGTGGCGTGAGCCAGGTTGCTCGATGTGCTTGGCAATGAATGCAGACAAGCTAGAACCTGAAGAACGATGCGCATCGACCAGCAACCGCAACTTTGAAGGTCGTCAAGGCGCGGGCGGGCGGACGCATTTAGTCAGCCCGGCCATGGCTGCGGCAGCCGCGATTCATGGTCATTTTGTTGACGTACGAAAATTCATTTAATTCATTGCCAAGGATTTTCATCATGAAAAACTTCACATCACTCTTACTCATTGCCCTTGTCATCATGTTGACAGCATGCAACACAGTGCGGGGTGTTGGGCAGGATGTTCAAAAAGCAGGTGCCGCTATTGAAAATGCGGTGAAGAAGTAATGCAAAAATTCAATCTACTCAAAGGGCTTGTTGCCCCAATGGACAGAGAAAACGTCGATACCGACGCGATCATTCCGAAACAATTTTTAAAATCAATCCGCAAAACTGGATTTGGACCGCATCTTTTTGATGCTGATCGCTACCTTGATACAGGCTATCCAGGCATGGACTTGAGTACCCGAAAACCCAATCCCAACTTTGTCCTCAACCAGCCGCGCTACCAAGGCGCATCTATTTTGATTGCCCGCAAAAATTTTGGCTGCGGCTCCAGTCGCGAGCATGCCCCTTGGGCACTTGATCAATATGGCTTTCGCGCCATCATTGCACCTAGCTACGCTGACATTTTTTTTAATAATTGCTTTAAAAATGGGCTTCTACCCATTGTCTTGCCTGAAGCTGAAATCTCGCGTCTGTTCGACGAAGTCAATGCTTTTGTGGGCTACCAATTGACGATCGATCTAGATCGTCAAATTATCCTCAAGCCCGACGGTACAGAATTAGCATTCGACGTTCAGGCATTTCGTAAATATTGCTTACTCAATGGCCTAGATGACATTGGTTTAACGCTCCGCTACGCAGAAAAAATTAAGCTTTTTGAAGCGGAGCGACTAGCTAAACAACCTTGGCTAAGCGCTTAATAAAATAATTTGATATAGTACCATCGTACTATGTTAAAATCAATTCGCTCTCAAGTTTTCACTTGCCGTTAGCGAATTAATTATGAACATTTACCTTATCGACGGACACCCACTTATCCGGGA